>NZ_JBFNFI010000056.1:0-202 GCF_046035495.1 Helcococcus sp. KG196 | reverse complement strand
GTGTGTTGATTATATCAATACTTTGGAGACTTTTTAGTCTCCATTTTTTTATTTATTTTCTTGAATCTCTTCTTTTTCGATTTCTTGAATATATTCTTTAGCATTTTCTTTTTTATCTTCATATCTTTGAAGTATTTCCTCTAGTCCTAATAAGTTTTGAATTAATGAATATATATATTCTATTGATCTTGTAGTATTTTCT
>NZ_JBFNFI010000055.1:0-202 GCF_046035495.1 Helcococcus sp. KG196 | reverse complement strand
ATGGTGTTGGTTATATCAATACTTTGGAGACTTTTAGTCTCCATTTTTTTATTTATTTTCTTGAATCTCTTCTTTTTCGATTTCTTGAGTCTCTTCTTTAGCATTTTCTTTTTTATCTTCATATCTTTGAAGTATTTCTTCTAATCCTAATAAATTTTGAATTAATGAATATATATATTCTATTGATCTTGTAGTATTTCCC
>NZ_JBFNFI010000054.1:0-219 GCF_046035495.1 Helcococcus sp. KG196 | reverse complement strand
TTCCAATGCTGGATTTAACTGTTTTTTTACTACTTCCATTTCTTGTATTTATTGAAAGTGGTGTTTGTCCATATTCATAATCCAAATGCTCATCAAGTTCTGCTTTTAACATGCTTTCTATTGTTTCTCCTAGCAAGTCTTTTAATGCTTCTTGTATATCTTGTGCAGTTTTTATATCATATGACTCTATTAATTGTTTTGCTAATCTACTTTTTGCTG
>NZ_JBFNFI010000053.1:0-219 GCF_046035495.1 Helcococcus sp. KG196 | reverse complement strand
CAGCAAAAAGTAGATTAGCAAAACAATTAATAGAGTCATATGATATAAAAACTGCTCAAGATATACAAGAAGCATTAAAAGACTTGCTAGGAGAAACGATAGAAAGCATGTTAAAAGCAGAACTTGATGAGCATTTGGATTATGAATATGGACAAACACCACTTTCAATAAATACAAGAAATGGAAGTAGTAAAAAAACAGTTAAATCTAGCATTGGAG
>NZ_JBFNFI010000052.1:0-226 GCF_046035495.1 Helcococcus sp. KG196 | reverse complement strand
CGCTAAATTAATGGTTTTGCAAAATTTAGTAAAGGAATTAAACTTAGATTTAATAAAAAATGCTTACTCTCAAAAAGGGAGAAAACCAGTAATAGACCCAATTTCAATGTTTCAGATTTTAATCTATTGTTATTCAGAAGCCATCAAATCATCAAGAGAAATAGAGAAAATGTGTAAATATGATCTTAGAATTTTGTATTTACTTCAAGGACAAAAATCTCCGGAT
>NZ_JBFNFI010000051.1:0-229 GCF_046035495.1 Helcococcus sp. KG196 | reverse complement strand
GGATTTAATAATATCTCAATTATCTATTTATTTTGAAGGTAGAATTTAATTTTCTTTGTTGAAGAATAAACAAAACCAAAGGCAAAGTCAAGGGTTCGCTTCGCCGAAAATTCGCCCTTGACTGTGTCTTTGGTTTTGTATACCTAAAATTAGGAAAATTAAATTTGATAAATTTAAAATTTTATGTAACAATCAAATTGAAAAATAAAATATCTGATCAGAATTAATT
>NZ_JBFNFI010000050.1:0-233 GCF_046035495.1 Helcococcus sp. KG196 | reverse complement strand
GGATGTGTAAAAAGTTGGAAGAATAATTGGGCTGAACTTTCAACATATTTTAAGTATCCGGAAGATATAAGAAGATTAATATATACAACAAACTCAATAGAAAATTTTAATAGACAGTTAAGAAAAGTAACTAAAAATAAAGCAATATTTACAAATGATTATGCACTAGCTAAAAGTCTGTATTTAGCAATGGTAGATGCATCAAATAAATGGACAAGTAGAATGAATCAATG
>NZ_JBFNFI010000049.1:0-233 GCF_046035495.1 Helcococcus sp. KG196 | reverse complement strand
TTCTCAATTTGGCAACTTCCTACTCTCCCAGGCCGTTACCAGCCAAGTACCATCAGCGTTGAAGGGCTTAACTTCTGTGTTCGAGATGGGTACAGGTGTATCCCCTTCGCTATTGTCACCACATTTTTTTCTAATCTATTATATCATTTTTTCAAACCTTTTGCAATCTATATTATGAAATATTTCTGGTCAAACTTTCGAGTTATTAGTATCGATTAGCTACATACATTACT
>NZ_JBFNFI010000048.1:0-247 GCF_046035495.1 Helcococcus sp. KG196 | reverse complement strand
TTAATATAGCTAGGGTAGGTATTGCCCCCTCAAAATCAAGAACTTAGGATATGATGGGGCTAAACCAACCCATTCAAAAATAAAAATAAAAAAATAAGGAGCCACCTGGTAATATAAATTTAACAACAAAAAATTATCAGAAAGAAAGGCTTCCTATGAAAACTAGTATAACAGAAGAAATGAAATTTCTTCAAAAAGTTGTGGAATATGCGATAAAACATAAAAATAATGCAGAGGCTGCAAGAAG
>NZ_JBFNFI010000047.1:0-248 GCF_046035495.1 Helcococcus sp. KG196 | reverse complement strand
TTGGAAGATATTTTAATAATATCAAGTGATAATTTACCAGGAATAAGTCAAGCAATAGAAGCAGTATTTCCAAAAACAGAAATACAAAAATGTATAATTCATCAAATAAGAAATTCAACAAAATTTGTATCATATAAAGATTTAAAAGACTTAATGAAAGACTTAAAAATGGTATACCAAGCAAAAAATGAGAAAACAGCATTACAAAATTTGGAAAACTTTGAAGAAAAATGGGCAAAGAAATATCC
>NZ_JBFNFI010000046.1:0-268 GCF_046035495.1 Helcococcus sp. KG196 | reverse complement strand
TCAATTCCACCATTGACTAATAAATGATGATGTACTCTTACTACTTCTGTATCTTCATCTTTATTTATATTTTCATTTTCTTTTTCTTTTTTAGGTGTGAATGCTGTTATGACAATATATTTTAATTCTTCCACATTTTCTTTTATTCTTCTGTTTTTTAATCTTCTTAAATAGTTTTCTACTTCTTTTTGTGCTTTTTCTAAAGTATTAGGTAAAAATTCATCATTATATGTTAGAGTAAGAAAATAGTCTTTATCTGTGAAATTTG
>NZ_JBFNFI010000045.1:0-270 GCF_046035495.1 Helcococcus sp. KG196 | reverse complement strand
TCTTGAAAAATTAAGCGAAGAAGAAAAGAAAGAAGTAGAAGAAGCAGTAAAAGCAAGTAATCCAAAAGCAAAAACAGTAACTGTAAAAGAAAATGGAGATGTGGAAATAGAGTACGAAGATGGTTCAAAAAACAACTTATCAGGAGAAAAGACAGTAGTAGAAAAATCAGACAAAGAAAAATACCCGGTAGTAGAACCTGATAAAGTAAAAGTAAATAACAAAAAAGAACTAAGCAGTGAAGAAAAGAAAGAAGTAGAAGAACCAGTAAG
>NZ_JBFNFI010000044.1:0-287 GCF_046035495.1 Helcococcus sp. KG196 | reverse complement strand
AAAAATATTTGAAATACATGAAATTGTGCGGGTGGCATTACCTGTAATATTAAAAAATAATCGCAGTACATGAATTGCCGAGGGCTACCGAGCTCACATTACCTGTAAATTGCAAAAATATATGAGATACATGAAATTGTGAGGATGGCATTACCTGTAATATTAAAAAATAATCGCAGTACATGAATTGCCGAGTGTTGCGGATCTCAGATTACCTGTAAATTGCAAAAATATATGAGATACATGAATTTATGGGGCAAGCATTACCTGTAATATTGAAAAATAAT
>NZ_JBFNFI010000043.1:0-306 GCF_046035495.1 Helcococcus sp. KG196 | reverse complement strand
TAATAGACTGATACACAAAATTATTTACATAACCGCTCCATATACAAAAATTTTCATTGTTTGCTTTACTCTACTATACTGTTTTGCTCCAAAATTTGTCCCAATAACAGGTTGCAAACCTTGACTCATGCCCCATAAAGGTATAAACGAGAACATATATAGTCTCATAGTTGCAGACATTAAAATCCCCCAATCACTTCCACCGTATTTAAATGCTTGCTTAAATAGAAATGTTTGTTGCACCGCAAATAATAATTGCATCATCATTGCAGAACTACCTATACTAAACATTTCTAATGTTAAATT
>NZ_JBFNFI010000042.1:0-443 GCF_046035495.1 Helcococcus sp. KG196 | reverse complement strand
ACCTCTATCTTTCATTTGATTTAGAACCATTAGCCAATATTTAGATGTTTCATTTTCTCCAATCCACATTCCTAATATTTCCTTAAAACCATTTATGTTATATCCTAAAGCTATGTATACAGCTTTTTTTACTATTAGACCATTTTCTCTTACATGATAGTGTATTGCATCTATGAATACAAAAGGATAAACCTTATCTAAAGGTCTATTTTGCCACTCATCAATAGTTGGTAATATTTTATTTGTAATGCTGCTTACAAGTCCTGCTGATACTCCAAAACCATATATATCTTTAATGTGTGATGAAATATCTCTTGTTGTCATACCTTTAGAATACATTGATATTATTTGTGCTTCAATATTTGAAATATCTTTATCGTATTTTTTCAATATTTGTGGCTCAAAACTTGCATCTCTATCTCTTGGTATATTTATTTCTAGTT
>NZ_JBFNFI010000041.1:0-454 GCF_046035495.1 Helcococcus sp. KG196 | reverse complement strand
CCAAAGGAAAATCAATAACAGAATTTATATATTTGTACTACTGTTACTAGGACTTAACATAGTTACAGGGGGGATATTTGACTTCAGTAAGAACTCCAAGAAAAGATTTTATTATAAGCATCTTAAGAGGATATGTCTTAGTTGCTTTGAGTGTAAACATCATTCCATCAATATTTGGAGTTAATTCAATTTGGTATGCAATGATAGTTTTGGAGTTTATCACATTAGTTGTATCAATAGTTCTTTTTATTAAATATAAAAAGGGGGGATTGGAAGAGTAGTTCCAATTCTATATGAAATTGCATAAAATTGGAAATTAACTTCCGATTATTATGAAGATAAATTATGTAAATTTTTTCGAGTATTCGTTTCAAAAAATGTTCCGATTTTATGATAGCTATAAATCATGTAAATAGGAGTTTATTCAAATATACAGGTAAATTTTTTATAAACT
>NZ_JBFNFI010000040.1:0-546 GCF_046035495.1 Helcococcus sp. KG196 | reverse complement strand
TATTAATAATACCATTAATATTTTTAGTTAGATATATATATCGTGATTTTAAGGATTTATCAAAGGAGATTAAAAATGAGCATATTAGATAAGATAACAATTTTTCTACTTATATATGGAAGCTGTAAAGTAATTGATACATCAATTGTATTATATAAATTTATCGAAGAGATTAAAATTAGAAGAAAATTTAAGAGAATGTATATTAAAGATAATAGAAAAAAGTTAAAAAAGGAAAATTGTAATGAATAATTTCGAAGCAAAAAAAGCATTTGATGAAAAAACAGAGATATATTATAGAGATTTAAAATTTAAGAAAATAAATGCTTTAATTTATAGAAAATATGGAGATGAATTTTATTCTCAAGCAGAATGTCAAGATATGAATGCTGATGCAGTATATATAGTTCCTGTAAACAAATTAAGTTTAACTGAAGAAAAAATTATATATCCAGATAAATTTTCTGATGAAGAAAAAGAGGATATAAACAACAAAATAGTAGATACAGAAAATAAATTAAATTTATTAACGAACACAATCATTTC
>NZ_JBFNFI010000039.1:0-669 GCF_046035495.1 Helcococcus sp. KG196 | reverse complement strand
TAAAAATGACATCTGATTGGGCAATGGTGTTTATAACATTAGTATATGTAATTGCTACAATTTTTATATGCTGGGCTAATTTTAAGTCTGCTAAAGTTTCGAAAGAACAACTCATAGAAATGCAAAAACAATTTGAAGAAAATAATAGACCTTATGTTGAAGTGGAGTTTATTTTTGTAAAACGTGCTTTTTATGGATTGAGATTTATTAATAACGGTAATGTTGTAGCTAAAAATGTTAGTATAAAATTATCTTCGGATTTTATAGATAGCCTTGAAATATCAATGAAAGAAATGTTAATAAAACAAGAAGTCAAAAAATGTATAATAGGAGCACATCAAAGTTATGATTTGTATTTTGGAACTTGTGAATATTTGAAGAAAAATTGCAAAGTTCCAGCTAATGGTAAAATTACTTACTTTGCAAATGGAGAAGAATATGAAGAACACTTTTCTGTAGACTTGGAAAACTATATGACTATATTTTCAGTTAATTCAGATTACGAAGATATGCTTGAAATAATAAATAAACAGAATTCTATATTAAAAGAAATAAAACAATCTGTTGATAATTTAGGCAGTAATATTATGAGAACTACGAATAAAGAAAATGGAGACATCTAAAATTTAATTATGAATATTTATTTAAGAAGCTACAGGAAAATTCCTG
>NZ_JBFNFI010000038.1:0-696 GCF_046035495.1 Helcococcus sp. KG196 | reverse complement strand
GCGCCAGTTGCTGAGGAGTCGCCGTTGGAATACCACACTTTAAGCTTTAAGGTTCTAACCATGCACCCTGAATCGGGTGTTGGGACACTGTCAGTTGGGCAGTTTGACTGGGGCGGTCGCCTCCTAAAAAGTAACGGAGGCGTTCAAAGGTTCGCTCAGAATGGACGGAAACCATTTATAGAGTGCAAAGGCAAAAGCGAGCTTGACTGTGACACCTACAAGTGGAGCAGATACGAAAGTAGGACTTAGTGATCCGGTGGTACCGAGTGGAAGGGCCATCGCTCAACGGATAAAAGCTACCCCGGGGATAACAGGCTTATCTCCCCCAAGAGTTCACATCGACGGGGAGGTTTGGCACCTCGATGTCGGCTCGTCTCATCCTGGGGCTGGAGTAGGTCCCAAGGGTTGGGCTGTTCGCCCATTAAAGAGGCACGCGAGCTGGGTTCAGAACGTCGCGAGACAGTTCGGTCCCTATCCAGCGTGGGCGTAAGAAATTTGAGAGGAGCTGTCCTTAGTACGAGAGGACCGGGATGGACAGACCGCTGGTGTATCAGTTGTCATGCCAATGGCACGGCTGAGTAGCTAAGTCTGGAAGGGATAAGTGCTGAAGGCATCTAAGTACGAAGCCCCCCTCAAGATAAGATTTCTAAAAGAGTCCTTGTAGAAAATGAGGTTGATAGGTCGAAGGTGGAAGTG
>NZ_JBFNFI010000037.1:0-715 GCF_046035495.1 Helcococcus sp. KG196 | reverse complement strand
CTTTTTTCGTCTTTTTCAATATTTTTTTCATAGTTTTTTTAGAAATAAATTCTTTGTCTGTTCTAAATCCAAATGACTCGTGTAAATCATCTGTAATCTCTGTTCTTGTGTATGAGCCTAGATATCCTAAATCTCTTAATTTGTGTACATTCATCGATCTTAATGTTGATAAAATTTCTTCTTCAGAATGTTCATTTTTAGTCTTTATCTGAATAATTTTTAAGATTAATAGTGAGAGAAAACAAGTTAAAAAATGTGCTTCTATTCTATTGTCATTTCTAAGATATACAGGTCTAGTTTTAAATTCTGTTTTCATAGTTCTAAAACATGACTCAATTTGCCATCTCATCTTGTTAATATGAATAATCTCATTAATATCTTTTTCTAAATTTGTGTAGGTAGCGTAGAAACCATCAAATATTTCTTCTTTTTTTACTTTGTTCTCATTTAGATTTAATATCTTTTTATTGCAGATTTCTCCATCAGTTGTAACATTAGTTTCATCTATAAATCTTTTTGGAGAGTTTTGATTTCTATCTTTTATCTTACTAGGCGTATTAATCATCTCTTTTGCTCGTTCAACTTGTTTTTCTCTAATATATCTTTGATAATTTCTTTGTTTGATTGAATATGAGACAATCAATCGTTGCTCAAGTCCTTTTTCATTTATCCATCTTTCTTTGAAAAATATGGTGTCTTCATGTTGTTTTTCATC
>NZ_JBFNFI010000036.1:0-726 GCF_046035495.1 Helcococcus sp. KG196 | reverse complement strand
ACAAACAAGTATATTTTAGAATAAATCAAAGTATCGAAAAACTTTTCGATACTTTGATTTTTGTAAGGACTCTCCCTACCGGCTTTGCCGGGAGGGAAAATCCTAAAAAAACTAAAGTTATAGAAAAAAATTATATTAATAAATAAAAAAATATTTTAATTCGTAAAATGCAATAAAACACAAATAGAGGTATTAATATGCGTGCAAACGGTTCGTCACATACGGTTTGGAATTGCAATTATTATATTGTATTTACGCCAAAATATGAAAAACTTCGTATGTATAAAGAAATAAAAGAAGATATAGGCAGGATTATAAGGAATTTATTAACCAAAAAAGGCATAAAAATAATAGAGGCGGAATTGTGCTCAAATTATATTTATATGCTGATAGAAATCCCTCCTAAATATAGTGTTTCTCAGATAATCGGATATTTAAAAGGTAAAAGCAGCCTATTAATATTTGAAAGAAAAGAAAATTTAAGATATGTGTATAAAGATAGAAGTTTTTGGTGTAGAGGATATTATGTTGACACGTCCCGACGAGACGAAAGCAAAATACATCTATATGTAAAAAATCAATTAAAAGAGGATTATAAAATAAATCAAATGAGTGTAGCCAAGGAATATTAACGTTAGCGAATAAAAACAGCTCACAAATCGCCGGCTAAACAGGTTTACCTAAGCGATACCTTGAGGCTTTTATCTAAATACCCAATAATCAGAA
>NZ_JBFNFI010000035.1:0-735 GCF_046035495.1 Helcococcus sp. KG196 | reverse complement strand
ACCATTAAATTCATTTCACTTAAAATGTTTTTAAGACCTTTATGTTTGAATCTACTATATTTTAATCCTTCTTTTAATTTTGAAAATGCTCCTTCCGCTTGAACTGAACGATTAACTCTTTCGTTAATTCCTTCATTTGAAGTTAT
Organism: Helcococcus sp. KG196; assembly: GCF_046035495.1. Classification (NCBI taxonomy): domain Bacteria; kingdom Bacillati; phylum Bacillota; class Tissierellia; order Tissierellales; family Peptoniphilaceae; genus Helcococcus; species Helcococcus sp. KG196. The sequence continues at coordinate 589 of NZ_JBFNFI010000035.1, read as the reverse complement.
ATTTTCTAATGATTTTAATCTATATTTTTCAAAAATTTCAGTAAACCATATTGATTTAGTTTTTGTACCATTTAAATTCCAATCAAAACATTTATATACTTTAGAAATTGAAATATATCCACTTTTTTTAACTTTTTTTCTATCTTTTATCCTTAGAAAAATTTTCCCTTCCTCAGTTTTATACTGATCTAAATCTTTATCATAAATTAAATTTTCTCTAAATTCTTGTTTCTTTTTATATTTTCTTGTTTTTGATATCTCATAATTACTAGGTTTTATGAATGCTCTTAATTTTTTTTGAAAGTTTTTTATTCTCATTTTCTAAAAACTTAATTAAAGAGTTTTCTTCGATAGTTTCATCAAGATTGAAATATTTAATTACTTTTTTTATTAAATTATCCTTAAATTTAATAACCGCCTTTTTCCATACAAAAGTGTATTTATTAGCATTTGCTTCAATTTTTGTTCCGTCAATGTAAATACTAGAAGCATCTAAAAGGCTATTATCAATTAAAAACTTATTATTTTTTTCTAATATTTTTTCTACAAAAGGTTCTAATTTTTGTCTAAATCTATTGATAGTAGAATA
>NZ_JBFNFI010000034.1:0-903 GCF_046035495.1 Helcococcus sp. KG196 | reverse complement strand
TCCAAAGCCTTTCCTATCTCTCCCCCCCTTTTCTCTTTTTGCTCTTGCGGGGTTATTATGATTGTGGTCCTTTTGCAGCTGCATCTCCTAATTTATCTGCAATACTTTGAAAAATTTCTTTTAATTTTCCTCCCATTAATGTTAAAACAACTATTACAGCTACTGAGATTAATGCTAAGATTTCCATGCCTTGCCTATCTCTCCCCACACACCCTTTTTCTCTTGCGGGGTTATTCTGCTTTTGCTGCTGTTCCTAATTTATCAGAAATTTTTGTGAATATTTCTTTTAGGTTTGTACCAACTTGTGTCAATATAACTATTACCACTACTGAGATTAATGCTAAGATTATCTAGCCTTGTCTATCTCTCCCCACTCCTTTTTCTCTTTTTGCTCTTGCGGGGTTATTAGTTTCCTTGTGTTGTTGCATCTTTTAAATTACCAGAAATTTGTTGAAAAATTCCTTCTAATTTTTTACCTATTCCTGTTAAAACTGCTATAACCACTACTGAGATTAATGCTAAGATTTTCTAAGCCTTGCCTATCTTCTCCCCACTCACCTTTTCCCTTTTTGCTCTTGCGGGGTTATTATGCTTTTGCATTTTGAAATTCATTTAATATTTTTTCAAATGTTTCTTTCAATTGCTTTCCTATTCCAGTTAACAATGCTATTACCACTACTGAGATTAATGCTAAGACTTTCTAGCCTTACCCATCTTCTCCCCACTCACCTTTTCTCTTTTTGCTCTTGCGGGGTTATTAGCCTTGTTGTGCTTTTCCTAATTCATCAATTATAGCCTGGAATGTTTTCTTTAATTTATCTCCAATTTGTGTTAACAATACTATTACCACTACTGAGATTAATGCTAAGATTCTCAAGCCTTACCTATATTCTCCCCTCTCCC
>NZ_JBFNFI010000033.1:0-1137 GCF_046035495.1 Helcococcus sp. KG196 | reverse complement strand
CCCTCTATCTTTCATTTGATTTAGAACCATTATCCAATATTTAGATGTTTCATTTTCTCCAATCCACATTCCTAATATTTCCTTAAACCCATTTATGTTATATCCTAAAGCTATGTATACAGCTTTTTTTTACTATTAAACCATTTTCTCTTACATGATAGTGTATTGCATCTATAAATACAAAAGGATAAACCTTATCTAAAGGTCTGTTTTGCCACTCATCAATAGTATGAAAGCTTTATATTTATCCTTATTTCCCAAATACTTATAAGAAATCCCTAAATGCAATAGAACTTTTATATCAAATTTATTATATAAATAATTTTCTATATTCTTAATTTCAAAATTAGGAATTGATATTAAAATAGCTTTTTCAAGATAACTTTTAGCTTTTATATATTGCTTTTATAAAATTAATCTATAAGCCTTAGAAAAATATAGTATTTTTAATAAATGTGTAGACTTAGGCTCTTGATTAATAGTTTATTGAATTTTATTTATGAATATTTTTAATTTATCTATATCTATATTAAAAATTATATTTTTCAATTCTAGTTCTAATTTTTTAATATATAAATAAGAATTATCATTAGATAATAAATAGTCATTTATCAAATTGCTATTGTAAATTTTTGATAAATTCATTAATACATCAAGACTAGGTTTATTATCTCCGTTTTCAATTCTTTGATACTGTCTTACACTAATATCTAGAACTTCAACAATATTTTCCTGAGAATAATTATATTTAATTCTTAAATTTTTTAATTTTAATTTCAGATCCATAGCTATATCTTCCCTATAAAAATAAATTTCAAAGCTTATGACATTTTTGTAATTGCATTTTATATAAAAATATATTAAAATTAATACAAGGGGATATTGTAAAATAACTAAAAATGTTATTTTGTAATAGCTTTTACTTTTTAATTGAAATTTCAATAATTTTATATAATATATTTTTAATCTACTTTCTAAAAAATATCCAAATTATTTGATTTTTGGGTACAAAAAACTAAGGTAGCTAATTTTTATTTTTTTTACTATGCTACTTTTTCTTCAACTGATATATATCTTGTAGGATTAAAATCTTTATTTAGAATTTTATATGTTAATGTATTTAAATTCATTGCTATA
>NZ_JBFNFI010000032.1:0-1334 GCF_046035495.1 Helcococcus sp. KG196 | reverse complement strand
TTCCCCTCCTATTGCCTTATATCCCCTTTTTGAATACGCAAAAAATATTAAAAATACATTTAATAAAAATATTAAAAAATATTTTATTAATATTTCTTTATCTATTTTTCTTTTATGTTTTATTCTCCTTATTTGTAAAACTCTTTCATTCATTATTTCCATTATTCCTCCTCGTATAATTCCCACCAGTTGACATCAAATGCATTTGCTAATCTTGCAGCTACATCTACATCTAACTTTCTTCTTTGTAACTCATAATTTGATATTGTTGTAATCTTAATTCCTGTCCTTTTTGATAGTTCTTTTTGTGTTAATCCTTTATATTTTCTAAGCTCTTTTATTTTATTTTTCATATTTTCTCCTTTGTGGATAACTTTTTAATTTTTCTTGTTGACTTATCCACATTTTGACTATATAATTTAATTAAGTAATATATTTTTAATACTTATCCACAAAATTTCACTAAACAATATTGTGGATATCTAACAAGAAAGGAGACTACGAATGAGTAAACTACTTAAACCGGGTCAAGATAACAAACCTGCTGGAACTTATACTGAAGTTGGTCCCAAAGGTGGTAAAATTAATGACCCAAGAGTTGTCCATATAGACAAAGGTGATAGGCTACCACCTACACAAAAACCTGGTCATAAATGGACTAAAAAATAATATTTTTATGGACTAGAGTTACATCTCTAGTTCTTTTTTATTTCAATTTTTCTTTTAGAAAAACAATAAGCTTTTCCAAATAAATTAATTTGCAACCAACTTTCTGCATATAGCTTCCCATTTTCTATATATTTAGTAATATAATGTTTAATCATTTCTACTCCTTTCATTTGTTTTTATAAATCCACCTAAATTTATTCTTGCCCCATCAATTTTTTTAACAAATTTATCTTCTAAAAATTTTTCAATTTGATTTAATTGAGCTAAGTTTAATGCGTAATCTTTACATTCATTTTCTTTATCTTCAACAATATCTTCAATATTTCCGTTAAGATCATTTACTAATTCATTTAATGAAGATAATTTTTCAATATATTCGCTAATTGCCATTCCATTAATATTTACTTCAATTTTTACATTTAATTCTGCTTTTTGTTTTAATCCCATTTTTTATAATTCTCCATTCAAATATTTTTCTAATCTCTTCTTAAATACATAATATGAATATTCCTTAGCTTGTTTTACAGCTACTCCAAATGGAAATAGCTTTTGCTGCAATCCAAGTCTTAGTCCGTTTTCTGTTATATTTAGCTTTTCTGCAGCTTCTTTAATTGTTATTAATTCTAATTCTCTTACTGCATCCATCTCTTCCTCTTTCTTTAATT
>NZ_JBFNFI010000031.1:0-1338 GCF_046035495.1 Helcococcus sp. KG196 | reverse complement strand
ATTCTTGTCTTTTTCTTCCCATAAAAAAATCCTCCTGATTAAGTTTATATTACCTTAATCAGAAAGATTTTCATACACAAAATTTATTACAGTCTCCTTAGAGGGAGAAAGAATGAATTGATAATATTACTATTATTTATATTTAAATGGACCATTTTTCGAATATTATCGTGGCCCATTTTTCGATTGACATTTACACAAATTTCTTTGGTTCTTTGGTAAAATATTTATCGAAGATGGTTTTTAGAAACGGAGTACTTTTCAATGCAAGTGAATTTCTAATTGCTCCCGGTTTTCTTTCTAATGAAGTTAAGTAATGTTTAATATCAATAGAAACTTCATTAGAGCCATCTTTCTTTTTATGTGAACAAACAAAATTGTCATTTACATAAATTTTTATCTCTCTTGCATAGTTTCTAATCACTACCGTTTTTCCAACAAGATAGTCCGGTACAGAATACTTATTTTTTTCTACCTGAACAAAAGAATATGAATCTACTTTTTGTGTGGTTATCTTTGCTAAATCATATTTTGGTTTTAATTTTAAAAGACTATTTTTTTCCTCTTCAATTAATGATGATTCATTCATTTTTAAAAGCTCTTTTTCTAAATATTCTTCAGCTTGTTCAAAGCTATCAAATTCATATTTAGGAGCGAAAACTTTTTTTCTAATTATCTTAACACTACCTTCAACATGTCCTTTTTCATTTCCCTTAAAACAATTAGTAACATTGATATTAAACCCATAGTAATTAGCAAAAACTAAAAGATTTGTATTTAATTCTTTTTCATTTTTTCCAATAAATCTCGTAACTACATTTTTCATATTGTCGTAAACGACTTGTTTGTACAAACCTCCGATCATTTCAAAAAACCTTACTTGTGAATCAAAAAAACTTCAGAAGTTTGGTTTGTGTAAAGAAATGCCCATCTAAAGTTTGAACAATACTTAAAGATTGTTTATGATTTTTAAGTTTCAAGTCTTTTTCTTTTTCACTTTCAAATATTTTATCTAATTCTTTAGTATATTTAACTTTTTTTCTATTAGTGCTATTATACTTAGGCTTTTGTGCTATTTTTTCTTGAACAATCCGAGCATCTATATTTTCAATTTCAAGCTCTTTTTGTAGTTCTTCGTATTCATTCCAATATTTTGCTACAGTTTTACGATTAACACCTAGTTTTTTTGATATTTCTCTATTTGAAATACCTTCCAGTTTAAGTCTTATTATTGCATGCTTATCTATTAAATTAATCACTCCTTTTACCTCCATACGAATTATGACATATGGAGAATTAATTTTAAATAAGTGGACCATTTTTCGGCTATTATTAATT
>NZ_JBFNFI010000030.1:0-1623 GCF_046035495.1 Helcococcus sp. KG196 | reverse complement strand
TCTCCTCGTATAATAATGTTGTAGTTAAAACTACATATTTTATTTTCATCTCATATTCTTTATGAGATAATAGTTGTATAGATAGAGGTCGTAGTTTTTCTCCTTGAAGCTTTTGTCTTCCTTATTAAGGGTTACGCCTCTTCTTTACGTCTTTATGCGTATGAGCTGGATAGCACATTCGTTGCTGTATGTCTAACGAGGTTGCATTGTCGTAAAGTTCTAGAGGGTTCTTTCTCTATCTAAATTTTTTGAAACTAGGTGATTTTATGTTTTACATTGGTATTGATATCGCAAAGAAAAACCACGAAGCTTCTATTATTGACTCTTCTGGAAAATCCTTATCTAAAAGTATATCTTTTTCTAATACTATTAAAGGTTTAGAAAAGTTTAGGGATTTTCTTGATTATTTTAATCTTGATATTAACAATTGCGTTATTGGAATGGAAGCAACTGGTCACTATTGGCTTAGTCTTTATTCTTTTCTTCTAGAGCTTGGATTTAATTGTATCGTCATAAATCCAATTCAATCAGAAGCTTTCAGAAAAATGTACATAAGACAAACCAAAAATGATGCTGTTGACTCGTTTGTTATCGCTCAAATTATGAGGTTTGGTGAATACTCAATCTCAAATTTTTCTGATGAAGATACTTTTGCACTAAGAAATCTTTCAAGATACAGATTTGCTTTAGTTGATGAATGCTCTGATTGGAAAAGAAAACTAGTCGCTATTCTTGACCAAGTTTTTCCAGAATATTCAACACTTTTTTCTAATATCTATGGAGTTACTTCAAAAGAGTTATTATCCAATTATCCTTTACCTGAAGATTTAATTAACATTTCTGCACAAGAATTAGCAAATCTTCTTTCAAAATGTAGTAAAGGGCGTTTTGGTCTAAAAAAAGCACAAGAAATTCAATCTACAGCTTCAAACTCCTTTGGAATTAAATTTGCTAAAAAATCTTTTTCTTTCCAAATCAAGCAAATCATTAATCAAATTTCATTTTTAGAAGATCAAATTTATGAAATTGAAGAAGAAATTTCTTTCATGCTTAATGAACTTTGCCCTGTAATTACTAGCATTATAGGTGTTGGAGAAGTTCTTGGAGCAGCAATTTATTCCGAAATTGGTGATATTTCAAGATTCGAAAAAGCAAGTCAATTAGTTGCTTATGCTGGTCTTGATGTTTCAGTTAAGCAATCCGGAGAATTTAGTGCTTCAAATACTAAAATATCTAAAAGAGGTTCACCATACTTAAGAAGAGCGATTTGGCTATCAGCAACTGTTGCTGCATTTAGAGATCCTGCTCTATCTAAGTACTATCAAGGTATGAGAGATAGAGGAAAAGCCCATGGAACAGCTATTGGAGCCGTTGCTAGAAAGCTTACTAACATCATTTTTGCAGTATTGCGTGACAACAAGTTGTATACTCCAAATATTTAATTGTTAATATTGTTTTTTTCACCTAAATTATTAGGTTTGTTTGCTGTGCGCAAATTTAAGTAATTTTTTAGCTAAGTTCTGTCAAGGCGCCCTCCCTTGACAGGTTTTAGATAAAAAATTATAATCCATGAGCACTGCAAACAATTAATCATTTATCTATTGACATTTGATAGCTGGTCTT
>NZ_JBFNFI010000028.1:0-2104 GCF_046035495.1 Helcococcus sp. KG196 | reverse complement strand
GTGTAAATGCTAATATAACAATGTACAAAAACGATTAAATAAAAATGTACAATTTGATAAAATAAATGAATATTAAATATTAGGAGACATATATGAAATATTCATTAATTCTAAATAATATAAATTTTGAAATTAAAAATTTAGAAGACTTATCAACATTAAAAACAATTATGGATGCAAACAACTTAAAAGTTAATTACTCACAATTAGCTAATGAACTAAATGTGGATAGAAGAACAATAAAAAAATATTACGAAGGATATGAAAAGAAAAAAACTAGAAATAAATCTTCAAAAATAGACAATTTTAAGAATATAATCGAAGAACTTTTAGATGAAAATTCAATTCAAAGATTTTACTCTAAATCAATACTTTACAGATATTTGAAAGAAAATCATAACTTAAATGTAAGCGAATCAAGTTTTAGAAGATATATATTAAACAATGATAAATTCCAAAAATATTTTTCTAAGAAAAAATATAAAGATGGTGCAAAAATTAGATTTGAAACTTCTCCAGGTGAACAAGCTCAAATTGATTGGAAAGAAGATATGACCTTTATCACTAGTGATTGTGAAATAATTAAATTAAATATTTTTGTATTTCAACTTTCATACTCTAGATATAGAATTTTTCATGTATCTTTAGATAAAAAGCAAGATGTGGTTTTAGACTTTTTAACAAGATCTTTTGAATTAATACAAGGGGTTCCAAAAACAATTTTATCAGATAATATGAAAACAATTATGGATGAACCAAGAACTAAGGATTCTGATGGAAAAATTAATAATAAATTTAATCAATTCTTAAATGATTTTAATATAAGCTTAAAACCATGTATGGCTAGAAGACCTCAAACTAAAGGCAAAGTTGAATCAAGTATGAAAATACTTGAAGAAATTTATGCTTATCAAACAAAAATTAATTATGAACAATTATTAAAATTAGTAGAAAAAATTAATAATAGAGTAAACTTAAATATTCATCAAGGCACAAATAATATACCATTAAGTTTGTTAGAAATTGAAAAAGATTCCTTAATGCCATTACCAAATGAATCACTAAGAAATCTTTACAAAATATCTTCAACAATTCTTAAAGTTAACTCTAGTTGTATGATTTCATACAAAAGTAATCAATATTCTCTACCACCAGAATATAAAAATAAAAGAGTTAATTTAATAGTTAAAGATAATAAACTACACATATATGATAACACAAAAGTAATAACAGTTCACAATATTTCTAAAAATAAATTAAACTATCATAAAAGCCATTATCTAGAAATTTTCAAGAATAATTTACCTAGTTATGATGAGAAAAAAGTTCAAATTTTAGTAAATGAAAATTTAAGTAAAATTGGAGGAAATTATGGAAAATAGTATCAATTATGAAAGATTAGTTTCAAATTTAGAATATTTGAATTTAAAACAAATGTTAATTTATTTAGAAAATGAATTAAATCAACCAAATATATCATTAATTGATGGATTGTTAAAGTTAACTGATTATGAAGTTGAAAATAAAAAATATGTTGCAGCAAATCAAATGATAAAAGTGGCTAGTTTTCCACATATAAAAACAATAAATGACTTTGATTTTAGTTTTAATCAAGAAATAAATGAAAATCAAATAAAAATGCTTTGTTCATTAAAATTTTTAGAAAAGAATGAAAATATAATATTTCTTGGAAATAGTGGAGTTGGAAAAACTCATTTAGCAACATCGATAGGAATAGAAAGTGCTAAAAAACGAATAAGCACATATTTCATTAAATGTCATGATTTAATAGAAAACTTAAAACGAGCAAAGTTAGAAAATAAGCTAGAACAACGAATAAAACATTACACAGGATATAGATTATTAATAATTGACGAAATGGGCTATTTACCGCTAAATGATGGCGATGAAAGATTGTTATTTCAACTTATTGATAAAAGATATGAAAAGAAAAGTACGATAATAACTACAAATTTAAACTTTAATGAATGGTCAAAGCTATTTTATGATGAGAAAATAGCTTCAGCAATTATAGATAGACTGTTACACCACGCAACAGTCGTATCTATAACTGGAAATTCATACAGACTTAAAGAATATATGA
>NZ_JBFNFI010000027.1:0-2340 GCF_046035495.1 Helcococcus sp. KG196 | reverse complement strand
TTTGAACCTAAAACAATTAAATATTATGAAATATTTCTGGTCAAACAGAAAAGAGCGCAAGGTGAATGCCTTGGCATATGGAGCCGAAGAAGGACGTTAGCAAACGAAAGCCACGGTTAGCTGCAACAAGCTATGACCCGTGGGTATCCGAATGGGGAAACCCACATGATGAAGAGTCATGTACCATATACTGAATACATAGGTATATAGGAGGAAAACCCGGAGAACTGAAACATCTAAGTACCCGGAGGAAGAGAAAGAAAACTCGATTTTCTTAGTAGCGGCGAGCGAAAAGGAAAGAGCCCAAATTTGCATAGGCTTTAGGATATCTAGTAGAATTATCTGGAAAGATAAACCATAGAAGGTAAAGGTCCTGTATACGAAAGATAGAATAAAGTAGCATAAAAGAGTACCATCGAACACGTGGAATTCGGTGGGAATATAGGGGGACCACCCCCTAAGGCTAAATACTACCATATGACCGATAGTGAAGAGTACCGTGAGGGAAAGGTGAAAAGAACCCCGAGAGGGGAGTGAAATAGAATCTGAAACCTTGTGCTTACAATCAGTGGAAGCAGGCAGGATCTGTGACCACGTACTTTTTGTAGAACGGGCCAGCGAGTTATGGTATAAGGCGAGGTTAAGTAATTAAGTTACGAAGCCGTAGGGAAACCGAGTGTGAATAGCGCGAGAGTCTTATGCTATAGACCCGAAACTGGGTGATCTATCCATGGTCAGGGTGAAGTTGAAGTAAAATTCAATGGAGGCCCGAACCGGGTATCGTTTAAAAGATATCGGATGAACTGTGGATAGGGGTGAAAAGCCAATCGAACTCAGAGATAGCTGGTTCTCCTCGAAATAGCTTTAGGGCTAGCGTTGATTTGAGATTACTGGAGGTAGAGCACTGAATGGTCGCGGGGCGTTTGACGTTACCAAGATCTATCAAACTCCGAATACCAGATAATTATAATCAGCAGTCAGAACGTGAGGGATAAGCTTCACGCTCAAAAGGGAAACAGCCCAGACCGTCAGCTAAGGTCCCCAAATCATGTTAAGTGGGAAAGGATGTGATTCTACTCAGACAACTAGGATGTTGGCTTAGAAGCAGCCATACATTTAAAGAGTGCGTAATAGCTCACTAGTCAAGTGGAGTTGCGCCGAAGATAAACGGGGCTAAACATGATACCGAAGCTACGGAATTTAGAGACAAGAAGTAAAAGATTTAAGGAAAGTAAGTTTAATCAGAAATATAAAAAGAAAAGACGAAATTAAAATTTCATACGTCAGACATCAGAAAGATTATTCCCGTATGTAAATACGAAAATCAAAGATGAAAAAAGTATAAGAAACAATTTCAAAAGAAGGATTAAATAAACAGAACTTAGAAAATTTACTTCTCGTCTCTAGATTGGTAGAGGAGCATTGTGTACACGTTGAAGCTGAATCGAAAGATAGGTGGAGAGTACACAAGAGAGAATGCTGGCATGAGTAGCGAGAAGGTGAGTGAGAATCTCACCCGTCAAAAACCTAAGGTTTCCTGAGCAAGGCTCGTCCTCTCAGGGTTAGTCGGGACCTAAGCTAAGGCTGAAAAGCGTAGGCGATGGACAACAGGTTGAAATTCCTGTACTGCTAATGATCGTTATAAGAGATGTGTTGACGCAGAAGGTTAACTTAAGCACACGAATGGAAAGGTGTGTCTAAGCACAAAGTTAGGCTCCGGAGGCAAATCCCCGGAGTAACGATGAAGTGTGATGGGGATCGAAATATAAGTAGAGAAGTAAGTGACACCAAGCTGCCGAGAAAAGACACTATCGAGATCAAAAGCACCCGTACCGCAAACCGACACAGGTAGGTAGGAAGAGAATTCTAAGACGCGCGGAAGAACCATTGTTAAGGAACTCGGCAAAATGACCCCGTAACTTCGGGAGAAGGGGTGCCCTCATAAGAGGGCCGCAGTGAATTGGCCCAAGCGACTGTTTACCAAAAACACAAGTATCTGCTAAATCGTAAGACGAAGTATAGGTGCTGACACCTGCCCGGTGCTGGAAGGTCAAGGGGAAGGCTTAGCGCAAGCGAAGGCTAGAACTTAAGCCCCAGTAAACGGCGGCCGTAACTATAACGGTCCTAAGGTAGCGAAATTCCTTGTCGGGTAAGTTCCGACCCGCACGAAAGGTGTAACGATTTGGGCACTGTCTCAACAATGGATCCGGTGAAATTGTATTAGTTGTGAAGATGCAACTTACCCACGCTAGGACGGAAAGACCCCGTGGAGCTTTACTGTAGATTGATATTGGATTTTGAGGTTTAATGTAGAGGATATGTGGGAGACAGAGAATCAGT
>NZ_JBFNFI010000026.1:0-5264 GCF_046035495.1 Helcococcus sp. KG196 | reverse complement strand
AAAAAGAATAAACAATACTACATTTTTAAAAATATTAAAAGCTCTGAAACATACTGTTTACAATGTGTTTCAGAGCTCTTTTAATCGCAAAGTGTCAAACTCGAGATTACAAATTTCAAGCACTTACAATTAAGCATAGTAACATGAAAAAAGGAAGGGTCTTCATCTTCTTCAGACGACCCTTCCTTTACTTTTAGGCTTTGAATGTCTTATATTTAAATCCTACATATAAAAATTTAACTTATCTATTTAAATTTAATCTCTAATTGCGTTTAGTTTATGAAGCAAATACTCTTTTTTATTCAATGGATCATACGTTGTTTTTTTGCGTGCTTTTGAAAATTCAGCTGAAGCTTCCTTATACCCATAAAATTTTGTCACAAACATTCCTCTACCTTCTGTATATGAAGCTATTTTCATTTTATATTCTTTTGAATTTTCTACTGGAATTAATCCCTTTATTGAGAATTCATCCCCTATAACAATAGGATTATCAAAGGTTGCCCTCATAGTTTCTAAATCCCATACCGCTTTGCTTAAAGCATTTTGAGGAATCTTTAACTCAAACTCATGTAATGGCTCTAATAAAACAGTTTGTGCTTTATATAATGCTTCCATGAATACCATAGGTGTCACATTTCTAAAATCTGCTGGAGTGCTGGCTGGACTAAAAAATTCACCACAGCTAAGAGTGACTTTTACATCTGTAACCTCCCATCCAAATAATCCTTGTTTACTTGTCTTAATAACTGCTTCTTCAATTGCATTTTGAAAAGATTTTGGCAATGACCCTACTGAAACATTAGAAATATACCTAAGACCTTCGCCTCTCCCTGCTGGTTCTATTTCTAAGCCTACTGTCGCCCAAAATGGATTTAAGTCTTCCTGCATATGCATTATTGACGCTCCAAAACCTTTAGGTGTTTCCTTATAGATAGTCTCAATATTCGAAAACTCTACTTTTATTCCATATAAATCATCTAACATGGAACTTAGTATTTCCATTTGAACTTCACCGAATAAGTTGACATAAATTTCTTTATCTATGTCATTCATCTCTAATTCTAGTAGTGGATCTTCCTCTGCAAGTAATGTTAATGCTTTAAATAGCTCTGGATTTTTTTCTTTATCAATTGCAGAAATTGTTGTTTTTAATGCTGGTTTAGCTATAGATATATTTTTAATTTTATCATTTGAAATTCCAATAACATCTCCCACTTGGAAACTTGTAAGTCCATATAAAATACCTATATCCCCTGCTTCTATCCTCTGTGCTTCAACAACTCCCCCATTTTCTAACCTATTAATTTTCTTTACTTTTTCTGCTATCTCCTTATTAGGTACTTGAATTTTATCTCTTACAGATATTTTTCCTCCAAATAATCTTACATAAACCTTCTTTTCATTTTTACTTGTTCTTTCGATTTTAAATACTACTCCAGATAAATCACTTTCACAATCATCACCTGCAAATGGAAAATAACTACAAATTCCATCTAATAAGTCTTCAACTCCAAGTCCAATTGCTGCCGCACCACAAAATACTGGATATAGACTTCCTTCACTTGCATATAATGAAAGCTTTTCTTGTATTTCTTCTTTATCAGGTTCTATTCCACCAATATATCTTTCTAAAAATGCTTCGTCTAAGTCTGATAAAACATCAATAGCATCATCATTTATCATGCATGTATCAAATAGTTTTTTTATATAAACAGCTTTGCTTCCTACATCATATACTTCTTGTAATCTAACTACTTTATTGGACATATTCTTCTTTATATCTTCAAATACTTTATTGAAATTTGCCCCAATTCTATCTAGCTTATTTACAAAAATTATTGTTGGAATGTTTAACTCCTTTAATGTCTCAAATAATATTCTTGTTTGTGACTGAATACCCTCTACTCCTGATATAACTAGTATCGCTCCATCTAAAACACTTAATGAACGTTCAACTTCCGAAATAAAATCCACATGTCCTGGAGTATCAACAATATTAACCTTGACATTATTCCAATTAAAAGATATGGTTGATGATTTAATGGTAATCCCTCTCTTACGCTCAAGCTCCATAGAATCCGTCTGTGTATTGCCTAAATCAACTCTTCCAACTGATTTTATAGCTCCACTATAATATAATAAGTTTTCTGTTATAGTTGTTTTTCCTGCATCCACGTGTGCTACGATTCCTATATTAATTATTTTCTTCATAATCAATACCTCCAACTCTATCAACCACCTTTTTATCCATTATCATAGCAACAATATATAACACTAATACCGGTGTTACTAATAACGAAGTACATGCTATACCCATACTCACTGAAATATTTGTAGCTATGATTCCTATAATTGGTCCACCTAAAATTTGACCTAAGGAATTTATTTGTCCATTTATAGAAAGTACAGTAGATCTGGCCTTGTCATCTATATGTCCATTAAGCCATGCACTAAATATAGGTTTATTTATAGTTCTAAAGGTACTTGTCGCTAAATAAGCTATTAGCATTAAGTTAAATCTTTTTGTAATAGCAAATATGAACATAAATGATATATAAAATATATTTATACATAATAACAGCTTTCCATTTTTATTCTTATCATCATCCTTAAGCTTCTTTTCCATAAAATGCATTACTATAGCACTCAATATCATTCCTGCAATTCCAAAAATTCCGAACCAAGTCACTGGTTTAAGGTTTCCAAGTTTAGGAAGCATAGTATCTTGTAAAAAATGCATATTAGAAAGTCTATCATAACCTTCACTGGATAATCCATAAAATAAAGTTACTGAAAGCAAAATTATAATTATAGGTTTATTTTTTATAAATTTAAGACCAGATTTAAAGGTATATCCCATCTTTTTAAAAGTATTTAAATCCTCTGGAGCAGATGATTTAAAATTATTTTCTGGCATATATAACCATAAAAATAATGCAAGAATTATAAATAAGACTCCACTAACTATAATAGGTAGTCTTACAGATAAATTAGCTATTACAGTGCTTAGTACTATTCCAATAACCGATCCTATCTGTCCTGCTTGTGCTCCCTTTATATAAATTTTATCCAAATCTTTATCTTTCTCTTCTTCCGCAATCCAAGCTTCAACAGATCCACTAATAAAAGTAGAACCTAATCCCCATACAATCTGTGCTACAAGTACGAAAACGAAACTAGAAATAGAACCTCCTAAAATAAATCCCACTCCTGTTAAAACTACACCAATAACAATAGATAGTTTACGACTGTACACATCTGCAACTATTCCTGTAGGAATTTCAAATATAAAGCATGCTACTTCTAAAGTAGTTCCAACAAGTATAAGCTGAAGTGGATTTAAATGCACCGTTTCAATGTGATACACTACCATAACTGTAGCTACTAACGAAAAACACATTGCTGCAATAGCTGAAAATAATAAATAAGTTTTATATGCTGAAAGTTTATTAACCATTAATCATCACCATCCTAGTATTTCTTAAAAAATTTGTTTGTTTTTCATAATCTTCATATTTAAATATATAAATCATCAAAATAATCTCCTTAAACAAAAAAAAGCTGCAAATGAACATAATTCACTTACAGCCTCATAATCATATAACCTAAATATAAACATAAAATATAGAACTTTAATTATATAACTTATGATTAAGCTATTCAAATTAAAATCTTATACCATATCTATATATAGCAAAAATAGACATAAAAATACCGTGTTTAGAACACGGTTTTCCTATCCTGCAAATAAAGATGTAACATGCTCATTATAATACTGATTATTTTTAGAGTACACAAATAAACATGGTAATATCAATATTATAAATAATTGATTCCACCACAAATAAACCTTGAGTTATTCAAGATTTTTCATATACTTTTAAAAATAATCCTTATTCAGTTAATTTAATTAAAAATTACCTCTTTGCGCATATTTACAACACCTTTACATTTATATTTTTCATGTTTATATTTTAGCATAACTACATTATATATTTTTTTTTATTTTTTTTCAATATTTTTATATTTATATTTATCCAAATTTAATTAAAATCAAAAAAGACTCTAAATTATAGAGTCTTTTTTAGTTATCACAAAAATATTACTAATTATTTGTTTTTTTCTCAAGCCGGGAGTTTGACAGTTAAAAATAGAAAAATCGTTTGTAGGCATTGAAATGTCTATATTTTTTTGTCAAATTTTCCAAAGTAATTATAGTATTGTTTGGTATTGTATGATATAATATTACATGGGAGGATTTTATGAGACTTAATATTGTTAAATCAAAAAATGCTGAACAACTTTATATAATTAAATCCATCAGAAAAGATGGCAAATCTACAACTCGAATTATGAAAAAACTCGGTACTATGGCCTCTTTATTACCTAAATTTGGAAATGATAGAGAAAGTGTAATTGCTTGGGCTAAAAATGAAGCTAAGATTCTTACTGAATTAGAAGATGAAGGAAAAGTTTCTGTTGATGTTTCTTTTAATGAATTAAATCAAATCGAAATTGGTGAAAAGAACAATTTTAACATTGGATATCTTTTTGTAAATTTTTTGTATCACCAACTTGGTCTTGATAAAATATGCGAAGATATTTCTAAGAAACATAAAATTGAATACAACTTATCAGATGTGCTTAGTATGTTGATATCAACTCGTATTATTGCACCAGCCTCTAAATTATCCTCTTATGATTATGCTTTTAATTTTTTAGAACAACCTTCTTTTAAATTACAACACGTGTATAGAAGTCTTGATGTTCTATCAAAGCATTCTGATGAAATTCAAGCTTTGGTTTATGCTAATAGTGATAATTTAGTAAACAGGAACAAAGAAGTTCTTTATTATGACTGTACAAACTACTTTTTCGAAACTGAACAACCGCGTGGATATGCCCAATATGGTAGAAGTAAAGAGCATAGACCAAACCCTATTATACAAATGGGATTATTTTTAGATCGAAATGGGTTGCCTTTATGTTTTTCGATATTTGATGGTAACAAAAATGAACAACCAAGCCTTAAACCTTTAGAAAAGAAAATATTAAAAGATTTTGGATTATCTCAGTTTATTGTGTGCACAGATGCCGGGCTTGCAAGTTATGAAAACAGAAGATTTAACTCAATGTTAAATAGGTCTTTTATTGTTACTCAATCATTAAAAACTGTTAAAGATTTTATTCTACAATGGGCAATAGATCCAAATGGCTGGCAAATATCAGGGTCTAAAAAAAATTACAATATTGACAAAATT
>NZ_JBFNFI010000025.1:0-6980 GCF_046035495.1 Helcococcus sp. KG196 | reverse complement strand
GTCCCAGCAAAGTAGAGGATGGGCAAAAAGCGGGGGCTAAAATTTGTAAAAATTAATTCAGTATGTCCCAGCAAAGTAGAGGATGGGCAAAAAGTGGGGGCTAAAATTTGTAAAAATTAATTCAGTATGTCCTAGCAAAGTAGAGGATGGATAAAAAGCGGGGGCTAAAATTTGTAAAAATGAAGCAAAAATGGCCCCAACAAAAGAAGAAAATGAGAAAAAGCTGGGTCTACTATGAAAAAATGTAGATAAAAATGGCTCCAAGAAAATAGGGAAAGCAAAAAGATAGAGATAATTAAGAAAACAAAGAGACAAGTATAATAAGAGGTATGAAATGAAAAAAGTAATTTAAAGATTAGAGAGTTATTATACAAGTCAAGCGAATGATGTTGAAAAACCTGTTATAAAATATATATTGGAAAATATAAGAGAAATTACTGAAATGGATATTCATACTTTGGCGAAAAAAGGATATTGTAGTCCTGCGACCATAGTTAGAATATCAAAGAAAATAGGATTTAATGGATTTAAGGAATTAAAGATTGCTTTATTAAATGATATTAATTTTAATGATTAACTTGTTAGAAGTAATTTATCAAATATAGCAAATAATGATGATAAATCAATAGTTCTAGAAATATTTAATGAAAATATTAGATCATTGAATAACACTTATAATCTTGTAGACTATAAACAAATTTCAAAAGTTGTTAAATTAATTGATAAAAGTAAAGTTATAAGATTGTATGGACTAGGAGCAAGCTTTCTTGTTGCTAACGATTTTCAACAAAAATTAGAAAGAATAAGTAAAATGACAGTTCTTTATGAAGATACGCAATTACAACTTATAAGTTCAACAAACATTCAAGAAGATGAACTAGCGATAGTGATTTTTTATTCGGAGCAGACTAAAGAAGTTTTAGAAATGGCAAGAAATATAAAATTAAATAATGCGACATTAGTTTCTATAACTAAGTATTCCAATAATAAGTTATTTAATTTGTCTGATTTTAGTTTGAATGTACCTAACATAGAAAAAAATTTGAGAGCAGCAGCGAGCTCTAGTAGAATATCACAATTGATAATTATTGATATATTATATAACTCATATTTAGAAATGTATAGGGATCAATTTATGAAAAGAATTATAAAAACTAATGAAATCCTAGGTAAGGAAGAATAAAAATCTGCTGAAAACAGATAAAATCATGTTTTCAGCAGATTTTTGATTTTTTTAGGAATTTTTTTGTTGTTGGTGTTGAGGGGATTTCTTTAATGATTTTAGTAAAAAGAATTCTGTAATTTAGATAAATCAAGGGATTGATTTAGAGATTTTAAAATAAAAAATTCCCTTTGCAATATAAAAACATAGTAATAAATTTATTTAGCATTAAAATATTTTATGAAATCGTTGACATAAAAAATTATAAGATATACTATAAAAGTGTAAAAATAGAAAATCTATAAGGAGGAGATTTATGGAAAGTAAAAAAAATATCTTGGAACAAAGATTGATGCCATTGGCAGCCAAATTGGGAGCGAATAAAGGATTGCTGGCTATAAGAGATGGTATAACATTGGCTATGCCTTTGATTATAGTTGGGTCAATATTTATGATAATTGCAAGTTTTCCAATTAAGGCTGTTGAAACATATTTAAATGATTCAGGAATAGCTGGATATTTGTGGAAGGGCGTTAATTCGAGTTTTGGTTTAGTAGGATTGATTGCAAGCTTTGGTATTGCGAGCTCATTTGCTAATCAACATAAGGTTGATGGGGTTGCTGCAGGGATAGTTTCATTGTCAGCATTTGTAACAGTTACGCCATTCATAACTGCAAATAAAGTTACCGGACTGACCCTGCCTTATTTAGGTTCTAGTGGAATTTTTGTATCAATTGTTTTAGGTTTATTAAACGGATATATTTATCAACTGTTTATAAATAAAAACATTCAAATTAAATTGCCGGATTCTGTTCCGCCAGCAATTTCTAGATCTTTTAGTGCTATAATTCCTGGGGCTGTAATAATTTCATTTTGGCTATTAGTATTTGCTTTATTGGATAAATATGGATTGCCAAATATGCATGATATATTAAAAATAGTATTGGGAGGACCACTTGGATTATTAGGTGGCACAGTATTTGGTACAATGATAGTTACCGGGTTGAATTCATTCTTCTGGTTCTTGGGAATTCATGGTGGTTCAATTGTAAACTCAATATTCAGTCCAATTTGGTTAGCGAATTTAGATGCAAATGCTCAAGCTAAACAATTAGGAGAACCCCTAAAAAATATAATTACATCATCATTTATGGATAATTTTGTATTTATTGGTGGAGGAGGAGCAACTCTTGGTTTGGTAATAGTAATTTCTGTTTTAGCTATTAGAAAAATTTCCTCAAAACAAACTAAAGCAATAGCACCATTGACAATAGCACCGGGGATATTTAATATTAATGAACCTGTCATGTTTGGGTTACCTATAGTAATGAATATTGCATTATTTGTACCATTTATAATTGTACCTATGATAAACACGGTGATCGCCTATATTGGGTTTGCTTCGGGATTGGTTCCTTTTACTTATGCATCTGTATCATGGACAATGCCGCCAATAATCTCAGGATTTTTAACTACGGGAAGTTTAATGGGTTCATTGTTACAAATAGTGATAATTGCTATAGATATTTTGGTTTATTTACCATTCTATCTAGTGGTAGAAAAAAATAATAAAAATTCAGAAATTAGTTATAAATAACATAAAAATAAAATTAATATGGGGGAATAATGAAAAGATTAATAAGTTCAAATGCTTCAGACATTTTGTCATATAACTCTAAAGAGTTAAAACAAAGCATAAAAGCTAGCGAAGGAAGAACGATATTATCAGAAAATGTTGCAACAAGGGAAGCTTGGATTGGAGATATAACAAACTCTGAATTGGCTAGAGCATTTGGAGCGGATTTGATTTTACTTAATGGAGTGGATGTATTAAATCCGGATATTAAAGGAATAGAAAATCAATCAAATTTTGTTTCAGAATTAAAAAAATTAACAGGTCGTCCAATAGGAGTAAATTTGGAACCGGTAGATGATTCAGCAGATATGATGGAAGACGTTATAAAGATTTCATTAGGAAGAACGGTAAATAAAGAAAGTCTTGAAAGATTACAAGAATTGGGAATGGATTTTGTTTGTTTTACCGGGAATCCGGGAACAGGTGTAACAAATAAAAATATATTGAATGCAATTAAATTATCTAAAAAATATTACAATGGATTAATCATTGCTGGGAAAATGCACACATCTGGGGTTGATGAGCCTGTTTGTGATGAAAATACAATAAAGGAATTTGTGAAAGCGGGAGCAGATGTTATATTGGTGCCTTCGATAGGTACAATTCAAGGATTTGATCAAGAACAGTTAAAAGAAGCTTGTAAATTTGCACATAAAGAAGGTGCATTAGTGATGACTGCTATAGGTACAAGTCAAGAAGGCTCTAGACCTGAAACTATAAGAGAAATGGCAATACAAAATAAAATTTGTGGTGCTGATATTCAACATATAGGAGATGCAGGATTTAGCGGACTTGCACCGGTAGAAAATATTTTTGAAATGAGTATAGCTATAAGAGGATATAGACATACTGTTTCGATGATAGCAAGATCAATTAATAGATAAATACAAACGAGTTATATACCTCCAAAGCGGGTATATAACTCGTTTATTAATTTGACATTTTTTTATAAACATCAACAAATTGATCAGCTAAAATTCCGAATGATTCTGCACTCATAAGTTGATCTTCTGCATGCATTAAAATTAAATTAAATCCAACTGATTTTTGATTTTCATCAGCTTCCTGAGAAATTAATTTTAAGTGAATCTTATGCCCTTGATTGAAAATTTTATGTCCTTCTTTTATTTTTTCATCAGCTTTTTCGAAATTTCCATTTTTAGCTTCATTAATCGCTTCTATAAATAAAGATCTTGCACTCCCAACTGCTGCGATAATTTGAAAGCTTATTTCTTCTATATTCATATTATTCTCCTAATAAATTTATAATATCTTTCATAACTTTTTCGCCGTTCATCATGCCATAGTCCATCATTTCAATAACTTTAACAGGCTTTTCCGGAAAAGCTTCTTTTACTTTATCTAAATTGAATCTAACTTGAGGTCCAAGTAAAATTATATCGGCATCTTTACCATATTCATCAACTTCTGACATTGGATATGCATTTATATTAGCTTCGTAATTTATTTTTTCACTATACTTTTTCATTTTACTTACTAAAAGAGATGTGCTCATTCCTGCGGCACAAATTAAAACTATATTTTTCATTATGTCCTCCATCTATTTTTTAATTATATATATCGTATCACAAAAACAAAATAGTGAAAAGGTTATTTTTATTTTTTGATAAAAACAAAATGTAGTAAATAGTAAACATACAATAAATTTCTAAAAATGAAACTTTATTTCATATTTAATTTTACATACTATAAATGAATTCGATTTCACATATGGTGGATTTAAGAAATAGAAGGGAGGTGACTTTTGATAGATTTAAGTAAAATAAAAACGGAAAAAGAAAATTCAAATTCTGTCAACTATAGCGAGATGAGCATTATTGATTCGGTAAAGCTTATGAATCAAGAGGACATCAATGCTGTAAAATGTATAGAATCTCAATATACAGAAATTGCTAAGTTGATTGAAAAAACGGGAGAAGCTTTAATACGAGATGGAAAAGATAATATCAATAAAAGTTTTAATTGCATGACAAGGATGAGATCTGAAATCAAGGATACATCAAAAGTTAATGAAAAAGAATTAAAAAAATAGATGGTGTTTTGGGCTTAGTTAAAGAAGGTAACAGTTATCAAGTAGTTTTAGGCCCTGGAAATGCTAAAAAAGTTACAGATGAAGCAATTAACTATTTTGGACTACAAAGAGATAGCAAAGATACAAATTGGCAGGAATAATCCTATTTGTGGAAAATGTTGTTGATACTGAACAAACAGCTAGATTAACGAGTGAGTATCAAAAACTTGCCTTGGAAAATAATTTACAACCATTCTTACTAGCCGTTGACCAAGAAGGGGACAGGGTTGTAAGGCTTGGAACCGGCACAAGCTTGCCTGGGAATATGGCATTGGTAGCAACTAGAGATCCAAAACTTGCCTATGAGTATGGAAAAATCATTGCGGAAGAATTGGATTCTTTAGGAATAAATGTTGATTTGGAACCCGTTTTAGATATTAATAATAATCTAAATAACTCAGTTACAGGGGAACGCTCAATTTCTTCAAATCCTGAATTGGTTGGAGAAATAGGCTCTCAATTAGTTAAAGGGCTTCAAGAAAATAAGGTGAGTGCAGCTTTGAAACATTTCTCGGGACATGGGGATACAGCGGGAGATAGCCATGTTGGACTACCAGAAGTGAATAAGTCAAAAGAAGAAGTAATGAATATGGAATTAAGTCCATTTATGAATGTTGCTGACGAAGGCGTGGATATCATTACAGATACCTTAAACATGCAGGCGATAGCGAAGCATTTCGGACAAGCTGAAGCAAGTTTGAGAAGTTTTAATGCTGGGGCAGACATATTGCTAATGCCTGTAATAATGAGAAGTAATGAAGATGTTGAAAAGCTAGAAAAAGTTTATGCTATTTTGGAAAATGCAGTTCATGAAGGTGAAATTACAGAAGAAAGATTAAATGATTTTGTAAGAAGAGTGTTGGAATTAAAGGAAAAAAGAGGAATTTCCAACACAACTAAGTACAATCAGCCTGTTAAAGAAAAAGTGAAAAAAACTCTTTCAGTAGTTGGTTCTAAAGAACATCTTTAAAAACAAAGATTGATAACTCAAAGAGCTATCACAGTTGGTAAGAATGAAATATGTTGCCATTCAGGCCGAAACCTGAAGAAAAAATTTTGATGCTAGCAGCCTTTAATAATGAAGTTCCTGGCTTAAACTATGGTTTTGACAGACTACAAAGAGAAGGGGTAATCCCTAAATATGTTGAATATACAACAATGATATACAATGAAAACACAACTAAAGAAGAATTGAAAAATCAAATGAAAGGCTATTATTACATCGTGGTTATAAGTTAAATTGCAAAACAAGCCCAACATTCACCAGAATCATGGCAATCAAATATTCCTCAAATGGTTGTAGATATTGCAAATGAAAACAATCAAAAACACGTCGTTTTAAGTATTGCAAAACCTTATGATTTGGACAGATATAAAAATGTAAAATCAGTATTGCTTACATATGGTGCAAAAGGAATGGATCCAACAGAAAAAGGAACAGATTCAGTTAAAACCTTTGGCTCAAACATTCCTACTTCATTAGATATAATCTTTGGAAAAGTCACATCATCAGGCAAATTGCCAGTAGATGTTTCAGAAGTCACATCAACCTATGAATATGGAAAAGCAAAGTATCCATTTGGACATGGCCTAACCACATCCATAGCCGATGAAAATCCTAAAGAAGATAAGTCAAATGGTGATGAAATAGCTAAAGAACAAAACTCTTCAAATCCAATATCAACATACGCAGTCATTAAAAGTCCAAACACAGGAGACAGAGGAATCTTCCTATATGTTGGAATATCCATAATAGCACTGGTTTCCTTAATAATACTCTTTGTATTTTCAAGGAAAAATAACAAGAAATAATTAAATTTATTAAAGTGAGAAGCCGAAAGGCTTCTTTCTTTTTGTGGGTGTGTTGGTTTTAGGAGATGTGATCCCATCAAAATTATTAAGTGGAAAAAAGCGGGGGTCGGATTATGGTGAAAAATTGAGAAATAGCCCCATCAAAATAAGTAAGTGGGAAAAAGAAGGGGCTGAATTTAGGTGAAATGAAGCAAGTGTAGGCCTAGCAAAATAAGTAAGTGGGAAAAAGAAGGGGCTGAATTTAGGTGAAATGAAGCAAGTGTAGCCCCATCAAAATG
>NZ_JBFNFI010000024.1:0-9103 GCF_046035495.1 Helcococcus sp. KG196 | reverse complement strand
AACAAATAATAATTAATAGTACAATCGCCCAAAGAATTATTCCTTGGGCGAGGTATTTCTAAAATCTGCAAGCATTTTGCAAGCACGACACTCACAAAACGGCTATTTATAAGGCTTTACAGCCTGTTTTTAACTACTCAAACTCAATAGTTGCAGGTGGTTTGCCTGTGCAATCGTACAGTACTCTGTTTACGTGGTTTACTTCGTTTACTATTCTATTTGTAACTTTGATTAGAACTTCCCATGGGATGATTGCAGTATCTGCTGTCATAAAGTCTGTGGTGTTTACTGCTCTTAGGGCTACTGCGTAGTCGTAGGTACGTTCGTCGCCCATTACACCAACACTCTTCATATTTGTAAGAGCTGCGAAATATTGACCTAGTTTTTTGTCTACGCCTGCTTTTCTTAATTCTTCACGGTAAATGTAATCTGCTTCTTGAAGGATTTTTACTTTCTCTTCAGTAACTTCGCCTAAAATACGTACCCCAAGTCCCGGTCCTGGAAATGGCTGTCTGTTTACTAGTTCTTCCGGCAAGCCTAATTCACGACCAACAGCACGCACTTCGTCTTTGAATAAATCTCTTAAAGGCTCTATTAATTCTTTGAATTCTATATTGTCTGGTAATCCACCTACATTATGGTGTGATTTTATTGTTTGAGCATTTTTTGTACCACTTTCAATTACATCGGCGTAGATTGTTCCTTGTGCAAGGTAGTCAACTGCACCAAGTTTTTTTGCTTCTTCCTCAAAAATACGGATGAATTCTTCTCCGATAATTTTTCTCTTCTTTTCAGGATCTGTTACCCCTTTTAATTTATTATAATATCTTTGCTGAGCATTTATACGAATGAAGTTTAAATCAAATCCATTTGTAAAAATTTGTTCAACCTGATCTCCTTCGTCTTTTCTCAATAAACCATGATCAACGAAAATACATGTTAATTGATGTCCTATTGCCTTGCTTAACATTGCTGCTACAACTGATGAATCAACACCTCCACTTAAAGCTAATAGAACTTTTTTATCTCCAATTCTATTTTTTAATTCTTTGATCGCAACTTTTGAAAACTCATCCATCTTCCAGTTACCTGAACAATAACAAATCTCAAATAGAAAATTTTTAATAATTTTAAATCCTTCTTCAGAATGTAATACTTCTGGATGAAATTGAACTCCGTAGAATGACTTTTCTTCATTATGTAACGCAGCAGCTTTGCAATCCTTTGTAAAGCCAATTATTTCAAATCCGGGTGCTAAATGTTCAACTCTATCTGTATGGCTCATCCAAACTGTAGATGTTTCTTTTACATCTTTTAATATTTTTGAATCCTTTGAGGTATTTAAGATTGCTTCTCCATACTCTCTTTCTGCACGAATTACTTCGCCTCCCAATGAATGCATCATTAATTGACAACCATAGCAAATTCCTAAAATCGGCACTCCTAATTCAAATATTTTTTTATTTAATTGTGGCGAACCTTCTTCATATACAGAATTTGGTCCCCCTGTAAAAATTATTCCTTTAGGATTAAATTGTCTAATTTCTTCAATTGTCATCTCAAAATCATGAACCTCACAATATACATTTGCTTCACGTACACGACGAGCTATTAATTGTTTGTACTGGCCACCAAAATCTAAAATTAATATTTTTTCTTGTACTTCCATCAATCCTCCATAAATTAAATAATCAATATAATAATACTATACTGATTGGTATATGTAAAATAAAAAGAGTTAGAAAATCTAACCCTTTTTACAATTTTTATTAATTTATACTATTTTAAGCTTGTCATATATTCTAATGTTCTAATCATGTTTCCTGTGAAACCATATTCATTATCATACCATGCAACTGTTTTAACTAATTGTTCACCATTTTCACCAACCATTAAGTTTGTTTGTGATGCATCAAAGATTGATCCTGCTGGAACTCCAATTATGTCTGATGATACGATTTCATCTGTATTGTATAAGAATGAATCGTTAGCATATTTTTTCATTGCTGCGTTTACTTCTTCTACTGTAACTTCTTTCTTTAATACTGAATATAATTCAACAACTGAACCTGTGATTACAGGAACTCTTAATGCTGTACCGTCAATTCTTCCGTTTACTGAAGGTATTACTTTACCTACTGCTTTAGCAGCACCTGTTGTAGCAGGAATGATATTTTGAGCAGCTGCTCTTGATTTTCTTCCACCTGGTGCATCTTGTGTACCTTGTGTTGCTGTGTAAGCATGAATTGTTGACATTAATGCTCTATCAACACCAAATTCTTTGTCTAATGCATTCACCATTGGTGCTAAACAGTTTGTTGTACATGAAGCTGCTGATACGATTAAATCATCTGCTTCTAAAATTTCGTGGTTTACACCAAATACAACTGTTTTCAAGTCACCCTTTGCTGGAGCTGAGATTAATACTCTCTTTGCACCTGCATTTAAGTGAGCTTGTGATTTTTCTTTTGATACATAGAAACCTGTACATTCTAATACGATGTCAATCCCTAATTCTGCCCATGGCAAATTATTAGCATCTTTTTCTGCATATGATTTGATTGCTTTTCCGTCTACTACTAAATCATCATTTTGTACTTCTACTGAGTATGGGAATCTTCCTTGAGCTGTATCATATTTTAATAAATATGCTAAATCATCGTTATTTGTTAAATCGTTAATTGCAACTACTTCTAAGTTTGTATCACTTTCTAAAATTCTTCTTAATGCTAATCTACCTATACGTCCAAAACCATTAATTGCTACTTTCATTGTCATAATATAAATCTCCTTATTTTACAAAAATTTTTTATTTTAAGTTAAAGAATGAATCTATGCCTTTAAATTCTGCTGTATCAAATAATTCGTCTTCTATTCTTAATAATTGATTGTATTTAGCAACTCTATCTGTTCTTGATGGAGCACCTGTCTTAATTTGACCTGTATTTAATGCTACAGCTAAGTCGGCAATTGTTGTATCTTCTGTTTCACCTGATCTATGTGACATAACAGCTGTATATCCTGCTCTATTTGCCATTTGTACAGCATCTAAAGTTTCTGTTAATGTACCGATTTGGTTAACTTTAACTAAGATTGAGTTTGCTACTCCATTTTCAATACCTTTTGATAATCTCTTTGTATTTGTTACAAATAAATCATCACCAACTAATTGAATTTTCTTTCCTAATCTTTCTGTTAATAGTTTCCAACCTTCCCAGTCTTCTTCATCTAAACCGTCTTCGATTGAAATGATTGGGTATTTGTTTACTAATTCTTCATACCATGCAACCATTTCTTCTCTTGTTTTTACAACACCTTCACCTTTTAGGTTGTATTTTCCGTCTTCATACATTTCTGATGAAGCAACGTCTAAAGCGATTCTTACTTGTTCGCCTGGTTTATAACCAGCTAATTCAATAGCTTCAACAATTGTTGATAATGCTTCTTCATTTGAAGCTAAGTTTGGAGCAAATCCACCTTCATCACCAACTGCTGTGTTGTAACCTTTGTCATGTAATACTTTTCTTAAGTTGTGGAAGATTTCTGCACCCATCTTTAATGCTTCTGAGAATGATTCTGCACCAACTGGCATAACCATAAATTCTTGAATATCAACGTTATTATCTGCGTGTTCTCCACCATTCAAGATGTTCATCATTGGAACTGGTAATTGTTTTGCGTTAAATCCACCAACGTAGTTATATAGAGGTACTCCTAATTCATCTGCAGCAGCTCTAGCAACAGCCATAGATACACCTAATATTGCATTGGCTCCCAATCTACCCTTATTGTCTGTTCCGTCTAATTCGATCATTAATCTATCAATTCCTACTTGATCAAATACATCTAAACCAATAACTTCTTCTGCAATTTCTGTATTAACATTTTCTACTGCTGTTAAAACACTTTTACCCATGTAGTTATCTTTTTCGCCATCTCTTAATTCAACTGCTTCAAAAGCACCTGTTGATGCTCCTGATGGAACTAAAGCTCTACCAAAACCACCTTGGTCTGTGAAAACTTCTACTTCAACTGTTGGATTTCCTCTTGAATCCAAAACTTGTCTTGCATATACATCTGTAATGTAACCCATGTTACCTCCCATTTAATATTAATTAAATTTATTATAAATTATTAAAATTTATTACCTATTTATTTTATCACTTTAAAATGATATTGTCACATTTTTAGTTAAATTTTTATTAAAAATTTACTAATTGTGAAAAACTTTCAGCTTCTAAGCTCGCACCACCAACTAATGCACCGTCAATATTTTCTTTTGACATGATTTCTTTTACATTCGAAGGTTTTACAGAACCACCATATTGAATTCTAACCTTTTGTGAAGCTTCATCTCCGAATAAAGCTTTTACTAAAGATCTAATGTAAGCACACATCTCTTCAGCATCATCAGCTGATGCGGTTTTACCTGTACCAATTGCCCAAATAGGTTCATAAGCGATAACCACATTATCAAAGTCTTCTACTGATAATCCTTTTAAATCTGCTTCTAACTGAACTTTAACTTTATCTTTAGCTTTTCCACTTTCTCTTTCTTCTAATGTTTCACCACAACACAAAATTGGTAATAAACCATTTTCTAACATTGATTTAACTTTTTTATTAATTAATTCATCAGATTCTCCAAAGTATTCTCTTCTTTCTGAGTGTCCTAAAATTACATATTTCACCCCTAAGTCTTTTAAAAATACTGGTGATACTTCACCTGTAAATGCTCCTGATGTTTCAAAGTGTGCATTTTGTGCACCAACTTCAATGTTTGTGTCT
The DNA here is from genome assembly GCF_046035495.1 of Helcococcus sp. KG196. Taxonomy (NCBI): domain Bacteria; kingdom Bacillati; phylum Bacillota; class Tissierellia; order Tissierellales; family Peptoniphilaceae; genus Helcococcus; species Helcococcus sp. KG196. The sequence goes on along the minus strand of NZ_JBFNFI010000024.1, from coordinate 4,315 downwards.
TCTAATAATTCTTTAGCTAATGCTAAATTTATAAATGGAGGACAAACTACTGCTTCCACTTCTTTATTTAAATCAAATCTTTTGATTTCTTCCAGTAAAATTTTTGCTTCAGAATATGATTTATTCATTTTCCAGTTACCAGCAATAATTGGCTTTCTCATCATTTCTCCTTATTATTTATCTTCTACAGCATCAATACCAGGTAATACTTTACCTTCTAATAATTCTAAACTTGCACCACCACCTGTTGATACATGTGTAATTTTATCTTTGTATCCAGCTCTTTCAACCGCCAATGCTGAATCACCTCCACCAACAATTGTTATAGCGTCCGAATCAGCCAATGCTTTAGCTATAGCATTTGTACCACTTGCGAATTGTGGAAACTCAAATACACCCATTGGTCCATTCCATACTACTGTCTTTGCACCTTCTAAAGCTTTTACAAATAATTCAATTGTTTTCGGTCCAATATCTAATGATTCTAAATCAGGATCAATTTCATCTGCAATTATAGCTTTTGCATCTTTTCCAAATGAATCTGATACAACAAAATCAACTGGTAATAAAATTTCAACTCCATTTTCTTTTGCTCTATTTAATAAATCTTTTGCTAATTCTAATTTATCTTCTTCTAATAATGACTTACCAATTTCTATTCCTTGTGTTTTTAAGAATGTATACGCCATTCCTCCACCGATTATTATTTTATCAACTTTTGTTAATAAGTTTTCGATAACCCCAATTTTATCTGAAACTTTTGCTCCACCTAAAATTGCTACAAATGGTTTTTCTGGCGTTGTAACAGCTTTACCCATGATTTCTACTTCTTTTTGAACCAAAAATCCTAAGGCTGATGGTAATAACGAGGAAACACCAACGTTTGAAGCGTGTGCTCTATGTGAAGTACCAAATGCGTCATTTACATACAAATCTGCTAATGAAGCCAATTCTTTAGCAAATCCTTCATCATTTTTTGTTTCTTCTTTTCTATATCTTGTATTTTGTAATAAAGCAACTTCACCTTCTTTCAATTCTGATACTGCTGCTTTAACACTGTGATCAACAACTACATCTGAATCTAAGAATTTAACATCTTTATGTAATAATTCTCCTAATCTTTTTGCAACTGGTGCTAAAGAAAACTCAGGTTTTGGTTCACCTTTAGGTCTTCCTAAATGGCTCATTAAAATTACTTTAGCATCATTTTCTAATAAATATTCTATAGTTGGTAATGCAGCAACGATTCTTGAATCATCAGTAATTTGTGTTGTATCTTCTTTTGAAAAAGGTACGTTAAAATCTACTCTAACTAAAACTTTTTTACCTTTTACATCTAAATCTTTTAATGTTTTTTTCATTTGTCCTCCTTGATATTTTTGGATGTTTTTGAGATTTTTTTATCATATCTCTACATAATAAGTATACAGCATGTGAAAAATTTCATCAAGATAAATAATTAAAATTTTAATTTACTTAATATTAAGTTGTTCCTAGCCTTGAGTATGTCTAAATAAATGCATTTATAATAAAGTATAAAAAATTGCTGAAAGAAAAATTCTACCAGCAATTTTTATCTTATTCCATTGATTCAATATATTTTTCAGCTGCTATTGCTGCTACAGCTCCATCAGCTGCAGCGGTTACAACTTGCCTTACAGTTTTAACTCTTACATCTCCAGCTGCAAATATTCCTGGTATACTAGTTTTTGTGTCTTCTCCAGCTTTTACATAGCCTCTTTCAAGCTCAACTACACCATCTAATAAAGCTGTATTTGGTAAATATCCTGCAAAAATAAATAGCCCTATATCCGGATCCCCCTCATTAGCTGTAACTATTCTTTCTTCTCCGGTTTGATTGTTTTTAATTTTAATTGATTTTACAAATTTATCCCCAATTATTTCAACTACTTCTTCATGATGTCTTATTTCAATTTTATCATTTGCAAAGGCTTTTTGCTGAATTGAATTTGCTGCTTTCAATTCACCACTTCTATTTAATACAACTACTCTTTTACCAAATTTTGTAAGGAAAATCGCTTCTTCTATAGCCGCATCTCCACCACCAACTACATAAATATCTGAACCTTGATAGAATGCACCATCACATGTTGCACAATATGCAACTCCCTTACCTACATATTCTTTTTCGCCTGGAACATTTAATTTACGAGGATTTGCTCCTGTTGCATAAATTAATGCCTTTGCTTCATATGTCTTTGTGCTTGATTTTAATATTTTTTTATCTCCATCTAATGAAATTTCCTTAATTTCATCTGAAATTTTCTCAGCCCCAAAACTTTTTGCTTGTTCTAACATTTTATCCGTTAATTCTGGACCAGATGTTTTTACTACACCTGGATAATTATCAACATCAAGTGTCAAAGAAATTTGTCCACCTGTTTGACCTTTTTCGATAATTGCTGTTTTTAAACCTGCTCTTGATGCATATAGACCAGCTGTTAAACCTGCAGGTCCGGCACCTAAAATTATTACATCATATTTAATATTTTCCATTTTTTGCTCCTTTTTAATTCATATGTTCAAAACCTAATTGTCTAAACGCTTCATATAAAATAATATTAGCAGAATTACATAAATTTAGTGACCTGTCACTATCTTCTCTCATCGGTATTTTTATACCATTTTCTACTAAAGCATTATGAATGTATTCATATACACCTTTTGATTCACTTCCAAACATAATGTAGTCCCCATCTTTATACTCTACATCTGTATGAAATTTAGTTGCATATGTAGTTGCTAAAAATACTCTTGCGTCTTTTTTATATTCCATAAAATCTTCAAAACTATCATGTAAAACTATATCCACATGTTCCCAATAATCAAGACCTGCTCTTCTCATCATTTTATCATTAAGCATAAAGCCAAGCGGTCTAATTAAGTGTAGTCTAGTATTTGTTAGATAGCAAGTCCTACCAATATTTGCAGTATTACCTGCTATTTCCGGTTCAAATAAAACTATATTTAACATATTCCCTCTTTTTAAAAACTTTAATCACTATTTTGAAAGTTTCATTATTATTTTTTCAATTTCATCAATTTTTTCGTTCACATCAATTTTTTTACCCTTTTCAAGTGATTGTGATACACAATTTTTTAAATGTGCCGATAAAATTTCTTTATTTGTTGAGTTTAACGCTGCCACAACTGCTAAAATTTGAGTTGATACATCTAAGCAATATTTATCTGCTTCAACCATTTTTATTATACCATCTATTTGACCTCTAGCTCTTTTTAGACGATTTAATATATTTTTATGATTAGCTTTCATTATTCTACACTCACAACTTCATAACCTGCATCTTCAACAGCTGTAATTAATGTATCATCTGAAATGCTTTTGTCCACTTTAACTATAGCATATTTATCTTCTAGTGAAATATCAACACTTTTCGCATATCGTCCCAATGCTTTTTCTACAGCTTTTTTACAATGCCCACAAAACATTCCTTCAATATTTAATCTTCTTTCTTCCATTTTATACTCCTTATCGTTTTTATAATTTGTATACAAACTAATTTTACCATAATTTACATCAATTAATAAATCATCATCTATATTATTTGTGTTCTTTACAAAATTAATGTTTCTTAATCTCAAAGAATTTGTAACTACAAAAAGTGATGACAAACTCATTGTAAATGCAGCTATCATAGGATTTAATTTAATTCCAAAAATCGGATAAAATATTCCCATTGCTAGCGGAATAGAAATCACATTATATATAAAAGCCCAAAATAAATTTCCTTTTATTATTTTCAAAGTTCTACTACTCAAATTTATTGCACCAACAATATCTAGTAAATCTGATTTAGTTAAGATTAAATCAGCAGAATCTATTGCAATATCTGTACCGGAAGCAATAGCTATACCAACATCTGCTCTCATTAACGCAGGAGCATCATTTATCCCATCTCCGACCATTACAACCTTTCCTTCTTTAGAATATTCTAAAACAACTTTATCTTTATCTTGTGGTAACAAATCTGATTTAACATGATTAATTCCTACTTTATTTGCCATTTCGTCTGCTACTAATTTATTATCTCCTGTTAATATTACTGTGTTTATACCTATTTTTTTAATTTCATTAATGGCTTCAATTGAAGTATTTTTAATAACGTCAGCTATTGCAAATATTGCTAAAATGTTATCATCATTAAATAAATATACTACTGTTTTTCCTTTTTTAGAAAGCATTTCAAATATTTTCTCTATTTCTTCATTATCCGCACTAAATTTATTAAGTAATAATTTTTTATTTCCAATATAATATATCTTTCCATTTATT
>NZ_JBFNFI010000023.1:0-14775 GCF_046035495.1 Helcococcus sp. KG196 | reverse complement strand
TATGGAGCTACACTTCTTGCGGCAATTTCTTGGATACCATCAATGTTTTTTTCTGAAAAACTATTATCATTATTTAATGTTAGAAGTCAAATTCTGGATACAAATGTATGGTTATTTAGGTTGTTTTATTCCGTATTTATTTTGTATGGAATTATGATTATGTCTCTTACTTTCTTTCAATCGGTGGGTGATGCAAAAAAGGCAGGGATGGTTGTGATTATGAGACAATTGGTATTGTTTGTTCCGGCTGTATTAATATTGCCTAAATTATTTGGTTCGGTTGCTGTTTGGTGGGCTCAGCCAATAGTTGATTTTTTTATGATATTGATTTGTTTTGTTTTGCAACAAAAACAACTCATAAAAATTTGTGATGATAAAAAAAGGGCTGTTGTAAAATAGATAGCAGATTCATTTAATAAAATACATAGATAAGCTCGGGATTTTAATATCTAGGGCTTGTTTTTCGTTTAATATTAATATTAAACAAATACATATTGTTTAATTTTTAGTTTATATAGACTGCATTATCTCAGTTTTTAACTTAAATATTTTTATAGTATTATTTTTTACTAAAAAATTATTGCAATTTTTATAAATTTAATTATTGTTTTAATCAGAAGAAGTAAGGCAAAATTGTCGATACTTCTTTTTTGAAATTTATAAAATATATTTTTAACTAAGATATCCATATAACATTTAAATTGTATTAAGATAAAAATTTGGAGGATAGTAAATGAAATATGGATATATAAGAGTTTCAACAAAAGAACAAAATATAGATAGGCAATTGTCAGCTATATTAAAAGAAGGGATTCAACTAAATAAAATATATATAGATAAAGCTAGTGGAAAAGATTTTAATCGTAAAAAGTATAAAACACTAATTAAAAAATTAAAAAAAGGAGATGAACTTTATATAAAATCCATAGACAGACTGGGAAGAAATTATGATGAAATTATCAAGGAGTGGAACACCATTACCAAAGAAAAAAATGCAGATATTGTAGTTTTAGATTTTCCGTTACTTGACACTAGAACAAAAGTAAATGATTTAACAGGAAAATTTATAGCAGATATAGTCCTTCAAATATTATCCTATGTAGCTCAAGTAGAAAGAGAAAATACTCATCAAAGACAGATGGAGGGTATAAAAGAAGCTAAAAAAAGAGGAGTACAATTTGGAAGGAGAAATAAAGAAATACCGGAAGAATTTTATACTATAGCAAGAAAATGGAGTTCGAAAAAAATAAGTTTAAGAATGGGTGCAAAATTACTCAATGTAAGCCATACTACTTTTTCCAAATGGTTGAAACAAAAAGGCTATAAAATTAAAGTCTAATATTAATGAAATTTAAAATTAGCATTATCATACAACGATATTATACGAGGAGGAAAAATGAAAGAAAAATGGAAGAAATTAATAAGTTCTATGGTTGTTATATTTCTTTTTATGTTTTATATATCTACAAGTTTTGCTATGGGAAATGCTGAAAAATCTAGATTTAAAGCATCAACAAGCGAATATACATGGCTTGGATATAGCGAAGATGGAATGATAAAAATTAAACAACAAGAAAGTATTTCTTATGATGTTTATTGTTTTAATAAAGATAGAAAACAACCACCGGCTTTAGAACCTAATAATCGTAGAGGAAACTATAGACATAACCATAGAGGAGGTATAACTTATAAAAGAATAGACGGAACAAGTGCTCTGTTTACTACATATGCAACTAAAGCAAGAACACAAAATCAAGAAGAATTGTATAATCGAATTTTAAGTATCATATATAATGGATACCCTACTAATGCAAACAATATTTTAGATGGATTAAGCGATACGGAGGCAAATGATGTAACTCAAGCAGCTATATGGTATTATACGGATAGAGAAGAAAGTCATCATTTTTTGGGAACAACTGCAAGTAGAGAAAAAAAGGAAGCTGCTTATAAAAAATTGATATCGAGTAATTTAGAGGAAAGTGTTTCAAAAAAAAGACCTGAAAATTTTAAGTTGAATTTGTTTGTTACTGAGCAAAAAGATGAGGAAAAGAAGGAATATCAAAATTTATTAAGTGTAGTGTATATTCCAAATAATCCTTCTAAAAAAACCGATAAAAAATATATTAAGGTAATGAAAGTTTGGGATGGAATAAAAACAGGTGAAAAAACTCCGAAAGTTTTATTTCAATTATTTAAGGGGGATACAAAAATAGGAGAAGCTAAAGAATTTGATGGAGCACCTATAATTTTTGAGATTGATAAAAAAGAAAATATTAAAGAATATACTGTTAGAGAAGTTAACGAAGGTAAAAAAATAGAAAATGGTCAAACTACAAAGATAGATGGGAATTTGTATGAAGTAACTTATGAAGGTGATGCGGAAAAAGGATTTAAGGTAATTAATAAAAAAAATACAGAATCATTACCTCCGCAACCTAAAAAAGTAAAGGTGTTAGTAGAAAAGAAATGGCAAGATAATGAAGGTAAAAATATAAATTCACCTTTAAAGAAAATCGAAGTAGAACTATGCAAAGACGGCGTTGCTACAGGAAATAAATTAGAATTAAATAAAAATAATAATTGGAGTGGAGAATTTGATAAATTACCTGAATCTGCTAAATTAGGCGGAGTAAATCATAAATACACAGTAAAAGAAGTAGGGGAAATCGATAAAGCTATAAAGCTTGACGGTAAAGTATTTACTGTAAGTTATGAAGGAGATATGAAAAATGGGTTTAAGATAATAAATAAAGAAAAACCACCGGTACCACCAGTACCACCAAAACCACCGGTACCACCAAAACCACCGGTACCACCAAAACCACCGGTACCACCAGTACCACCAGTACCACCAGTACCACCAGTACCACCAAAACCACCGGTACCACCAGTACCACCAAAACCACCGGTACCACCAGTACCACCAGTACCACCAGTACCACCAGTACCACCGGTACCACCAGTACCACCAGTACCACCAGTACCACCGGTACCACCAAAACCACCGGTACAACCTAAAAATCCTAATACATCAGATAATTTTACAAATATGACTTTTATAAGTATTACAATTATTTCTGCTTTAGGATTGGGCTACATTTCGCTAAATAAAAACAAAAAAACAAATAGATAAATTTTAATTCATGCTTATTATATAAATATAATTTGTGAGCAGAGTTAAAAATATAAAAAAGTTTGCATAAGCAATTCATTACTTATTTTAAGTTTGGAGATATTATGCAAACTTTTATTCATTTATACTTAATTTGCTATTTAAGTGTATTAGTATGCAGAAAATTAAGAGAATTTCATACTATATAAGTCGGTGAATGTATAAGTATTATAAAAAAATATAATATTCATGTTATTTATATTTTACGGTAAAATTTTATAATGAATAGCATAATGTTTTTATCTCGCTTCTTTAATTTAGCACTTATATAAGTAATGTAAAATTATATAAAAAGGGTATAATATAGTTAAATATGATAAAGGAGAGAGAAATGGGGTTATTTGATTTTTTGAAGGTGCCTGATATTAATAATGGAGTAAAGGAATTTAGAGAAACTGAGGGAGCTTATCTTTTAGATGTTAGGACTAAAACAGAATACAAGGAGGGATTTATTAGAGGTAGTGTTAATATTCCTTTAGATGAAATCTTAAAAGTTGAAGGCAAAATTAAAGATAAGGATGCACCAATATTTATATATTGCAGGAGTGGTAATAGAGCTGGTACAGCTGTGAAATTAATGAAACAAATGGGATATAGTAATGTTAAAAATATTGGTGGAATAATTAGTTATAGAGGTAACTAGTTTCTTGTAATAAAATTAAGAAGAGGATATTGCAAAATAAATTTTTTATTTTGCAATGTTTTTTTAATAATAAAATTTACACTCTAATTAATCAGATTTTTATTAAATATTTAATTTATTTTTAAATTAATAAAAATATTAATTTTGAATTATTTTCAACAATATTTTTGAAATCATCTCAAAAATCAGATTGATTAAAATGAGATAATAAAAATTGGCATCGAAATTATCGCATAGATTAGATTATGTAAAATGCGATAATGAAAATTTAATTTAAAATTATCGCAAATATAAGATTAGAAAAAATGCGATGATAAAATGACTTAAAATCATCAAAATTTATTCAAAAAAAATACCAACAAATTTAAAAATATCAAAAATGCGATAAAAATTTGATCTAAAAAAATACCATCAAGATTATTTTTCAAAAAATTGCGATAAGTTTTTAGTTAAAAATAATACCCTCAAAATTTATTAGTCAAAAATTGAGATAAGATGCTGTAAAGGAATTAAAATAATATTATATAAAAACCAGCACTAGATATTTAAATCTAAAGCTGGTTTTATATTTTTATTAAATTCTTATAATATAATTTTTTTTGCAATTTCCACTTTTTATTTTTTATTAAATTTTGATTTTATAAATCCCCATATTGACATTGAACGTAGCATTTTGTTTTCATCAAAATATTTTTTGACTTCTTGAAGAGTTTTTTTATTATTTCTTGTTGAAAATGTGAAATGCCCATTGTGTTTTGTGAATATTGCGAATCTGCTTATCCATTTGTTGAAAATGACACTTGCAGAAATATGGTCAATTTCATTCCAAGGAATTTGGATGAAATCATTGGGATTTTTTTCGTTATAAAATTCAAAAGCATTATTTCCTACAACTACATTTCCGTAACTACTCAATCTTAGATAAGATGTAGCTTTAGTTGTATAAGTTACTTTTGTATTTAGTGAATTTACCATATTATAGTAAACCTACTAAGTGACCTAAAATACCTACTGCAAACAATACTAAGATTATTAAAATAGGAGATACTTTTTTCTTCAATAATTTAGCACATAATAATGTCAATAATAATGCTGCAAGACCGGGAATTAATTGGTCTAAGTTATTTTGAAGAGTTGTAGTTTTTACTGCATCAAGAGCTGTTTTACCAATTGAATCATACATTGATAATGCGTGTTTGATTCCTTCTGCACCATTTGGTAAATTTGCCCAATCTATAAATGAACCAGGTTGTTGTTGAATTTGCGAAACAATTGGTGCAAATGAGATGCTTACCCATCTATTTACTAATGAACCGATTATGAACATACCAAGTATTGAGGCAACTTGAGTAACTGTTCCTAATAATCCTCCGGATAAGTTATTTGTAATTTTTCTACCAACTTTGTATCCAAATTCTTGTGTATACCATTCAAATGCGATTCTTATAATATTCCATGCAAAGAAGAATATGATTGGTCCTAAAATGTTACCTGTTAAAGCTAAAGTTGCACCTAAAGCACCTAAAATCGGTCTTAATGTGAACCAAAATAGAGGATCACCAACACCGGCTAAAGGTCCCATCATACCAACTTTAACACCTTGGATTGTTGCATCATCAATTGGAGTACCGTTTGCTCTATCTTCTTCCAGAGCTAATGTTACACCTAAAACTGGTGATGAAACATATGGGTGAGTATTATAGAACTCTAAATGTCTTTTTAATGCTGCGATTTGTTCATCTTTTGATGTATATAATCTTTTGATAGCAGGTATCATTGAAAATGCCCAACCACCATTTTGCATTCTTTCATAATTCCATGAACTTTGTAAAAATTGATGTCTAAATGCGACCTTAATTCTATCAGATTTGCTTAATTTAATTTTTTTATCACTCATTATGACACCTCCTTTTAATAGTCATTCAGTATATCACCAAGTGGATCGCCTGAACCACCATTACCTGAGTTGTTTTTGCTTGAATTTTTTAATGTAGTATAAATTAATGCTAAAGAAATACCAATAACACCTAAAGCTATTAATGTTAATTGTGATATAGCTGAAATTGCAAAACCTAGTGCAAAGAATGGCCATGTTTCTTTTGTTTCCATTAAGTTAATAACCATTGCATAACCTACAGCAGCAACCATACCACCACCGATTACCATACCTTCTGATAACCATTTAGGCATCGAGTTAAGAGCATTTGTAACAACTTCTGGGCTTATAAAACAAATTATTAATGCTGGAATGGCAATTCTTAAACCTTGTAGTGTTACAGCTGAAATACTTAAAGCATCTATAGCTTTGAAATTTCCTGTTTCGGCAGCTTTATCCATACCGTGAACTAATGATATACTGATTGTTCTAACAACCATTGTTAAAAATAAACCTGCGATAGCAATAGGAATAGCTATAATAATTGATGTGTTTATAGCTGTATTTACATTTGAAACATCACCACTTTGCAATCCTAAAACCATGATAATAGCAGCTGATACACCAGCTAATGCTACGTCAGGAGCGATTGCTGCACCAACGTTTGCCCATCCTAGAGCTATAAGTTGTAATGAACCACCTAACATGATTCCTTCTTTTAAATGTCCTGTTACCAAACCAATTAGAGTACAGCTTACAATTGGTTGATGAAATTGAAATTGATCTAATACACCTTCAGTACCTGCTAAAAATGCTATTAGAAAAATTAGAATAATTTGCATTGTATTCATAAATTCCTCCTAATAAAGTTGTTCTTTTGCTTTTTTCATCATGTTATCAAAATTTTCGCCCTTATCAGTAGGTACTTTACGAACATCAAATTTGATTCCCATGTTTCTTAATTTGTCTAAAGTTTCATAATCTTCTTTTCCCATAGCTACAGAAGTAGTGATTACTGCTTTTCCTAATGAATGAGCGATAGAACCTAAGTTAATTTCTTTTAGATCTACTCCTCCCTCAATAGTCTTTAATACATCTTGAGGAGTTTCAAATAAAAGCATTGCTCTAGTTCCGCCAAATCTTGGGTCTTTAGAAACTTCGATCATTTTCCAGATTGGAACTACATGAGCTGTTACCCCCGGAGGAGTAGCTTGCATAATCATGTTTTTTCTCAAATCATCTTGTGCTACATTGTCACTTACTACAATGATTCTGTCAGGCTTAGTTGTTTTTGTCCAACTAGTTGCAACTTGTCCATGTAAAAGTCTAGTATCAATTCTAGCTAATACATAATTGAATTTTCCATCTCCAATAACTGTACCTTCTGGAATTGAACCTTTAACAACTTTAGCATCTTCTGCTTTTGTATCAACTTTAGGAGATAATGATTCCGGATAAATTTTAATATTATTTTTACCTTCCCCTAAAATATTTTTAGCAATTGCTTGAGCTGATTCTTCACCGAATCTTTCTCCAAAAGCAGCTATTGCCATTGGCAGATTAACACCTGCAATTATAGCCCATTTGTCTTCATGACCTGCTATTACTTGAGATGCTTGATTAAATGGAGTACCTCCCCACAAATCTGCAAGTATTAGTATTTCATCTTGACTATCAAAAGAAGAAATAGCTTTTTTAATTTTTCTTTTGATATCTTCCGGACCTTCGCTTGGTAATAATGTGCATGCTGCGACATTATCTTGTTTACCAAAAATCATTTCACCAGCTTGAAGTATACCTTCTGCTAATGAACCGTGGCTTGCTATAATAATACCAACCATAATTACCTTCCTTTCTTTTTATAAATAATATTTTTATATGAAATATTATTTAATCATAAGTATATTTTACTATGTTTTTTAAAATTGTACAACGATTTCGTGAAAATATTTTCTAAAAAAAAAGTAATTTTTATATTTTCGTGAAAATGTAATTATATATTTTTATTGTTAAGTTACACAATAATTACAATGCTTTGATATAATTTATATATATTTAAATTATATTTTAGGAGGAATTATGAACAAAAACATAATATTAGGAAACTGGGAAATAATAAAAGGAAAAATTGAAAGTGAATGGGGAAAATTAACTAATGATTTAGAAATAGAATCTATTGGTGATATGAATCAACTTCATGGACATTTACAAAGAGAATACGGTTGGAATGAAGAAGAGTCTAAAAGGCGTCTAGAAAAATTAAATAGAATGCAAGAAGTACTTGAAAGAGAAGAGCGAAAGATTCAAGAAGTAAAGGAAGAAGAAAAGAAAAAAATAAAAGAAATTGTAAGACAAACTGACGAAAAATTAAATGATATATTTAGAGATTAGGATAATTAAATTAAAAAAATATGGTGCTGAAGTTAATGTTGAAAAAAGTTAAATAATTTCATTGTATTTAAAATTTAAAAATCTCATAATCTTAAAATTTCACTCAAAATGGCTTTACGATAAATAGTGTTTGTGCATAAAATACACTTTAATTACTTGTGCCCTAAGGTATTTGACAAAGAATCGTTTTATATTGAAATTTATTTGATATGAATAAATACAAAATTAATGGAAAATAATCTTGACAATATAGATAGAGATATATATCATAAAATTGCGAAAACGAAGTGCTAAAAATATTTCAGGGGTTGATGTTAAACATGCTTTATTTGGAGAGGGGATAGAATCAAGCCATTCTTATGAAAGAACTCATATAGATAGTATAAATGCAACAGAAAGATTATTAGAGGTTTATTTAATAAGCAATTTAAGATAGGAAAAAAATATGTATAAAATATATATTGTTGAAGATGACAGCGTGATTTCTAATTCTATGAAAAAATTTTTAGAATCATGGGGTTATCAAGTAGAAATACCGAAAAAATTTAATAATGTCCTTGAAGAATTTGAAGAATTTAATCCTGATTTAGTACTGTTAGATATTCATCTACCATTTTTCAATGGATATAATTGGTGTGAAAAAATAAGAACTAAGAGCAATGCTCCTATTATATTTATCTCATCATCAAATGATAATATGAATATAGTAATGGCATTATCTAAGGGGGCAGATGATTTTGTATCAAAACCATTTGATTTGAATATATTAAATGCTAAGATTCAAGCTCTTTTAAGAAGAACTTATGAATTAAATAGTACTTTAGAAAATATTTACACATATAAAGATATTATTTATAACATGGGTAAGTCTACCCTTTCATATAAGGATGAAACTATTGAATTAACTAAAAATGAGTCTAAAATATTTCAAATTTTAATAGAGAATAAAGAAAGAATAGTTTCTAGAAATAATATTATGGAATTTTTGTGGAATACAGATGAGTTTATTGATGATAACACTCTTACAGTAAATATAAATAGACTTAGAAAAAAAATGATGGAAATAGGTATTAAAGAGATTTTACAAACTAAAAAAGGTCAAGGCTATATTTTAATTAAGGAAGATTAAATGAAATTATTTATTAATTATATAAAAGATAAAATTAAATCAATTATTTTAGCATTAAGTATGATATTTATATTTTTTCTTGTTTATAAGTTATATGACATAAATATGGAAGCTTTTTTGTATGCTTCTATTTTATCCATATTTACAGGACTTATAATTTTCATCATCAGTTTTTTGAAATATAAAAATTATATTGAGGAACTTAATTTATTAAAGAATATGGAAAATAATGATGAAATTAATATATTAAATAAAAACGATATGATATCAAGAGAGTATAAAAAAATATTAAAAAGTTTAAATGAGAAAATTTATAAAATGGAACTTAAATATAAGAGTCAAATTAAAAATCAAGAAGAATTTTTTATTATGTGGACACATCAGGTAAAATTACCAATTACAGCAATAAGAATTCTTTTGGATTCTGAAGAAAATATTGATAAATCACTTATAAAGTCGCAATTAAATAGAATAGATCAGTATACTAAAATGGTTTTAGCGTATATAAGATTGAATAGTGAAAATTCGGATTTTGTAATAGAAAATGTAAATTTAGATAATATAATAAAAAATGTTATAAAAAATTTTAAGTCTGAATTTATATATAAAAATATAAAATTAAATTTTAAAAGTACAAATCAAAATATTATTACTGATAAAAAATGGTTTACATTTGTAATAGAGCAAATTTTATCAAATTCGTTGAAATATACTGATGATGGCTCCATAGATATATTTATGGAAAATGGAATATTAAAAATAAAAGATAGTGGGATAGGAATAAGTAAATCTGATTTGCCAAGAATATTTGAAAAGGGATATACTGGATATAATGGAAGAAATAGTGCTGATTCCAGTGGTTTGGGCTTATATTTGATTAGTAATGTTTTAAAAAAATTACATTTTAATATAGATATAGATTCAGAAGTAAATATAGGAACTGTTGTAAATATTGACTTAAATCAAAAAAATCATATATTTGAATAAAATTCTTCAGTCTTTCAAAAATGTAAGATTGGAGGATTTTTTTGTAAGATAATTCAATGGATAGCTATTTTTAATAATAATATAATTAAAACATCAAGGAGGATTATATGACATTATTACAAGTTAAAAATTTACAAAAAGTTTATACAACAAGATTTGGTGGAAATAAAGTGGTAGCATTAAGGGATGTATCTTTTGAAGTAGAAAAAGGAGAATTTATTGCAATAATGGGTGAGTCCGGTTCAGGGAAGTCTACATTATTAAATATAGTTTCAGTATTAGATAAAGCAACGAATGGTAGTGTTTCGTTAAACGGACAAAAAGTTTCAGAAATTAAGGATAAGGATTTAGCATCTTATAGAAGAAAAAATTTAGGATTTGTTTTCCAGGATTTTAATTTATTAGATAATTTTTCAATAAAGGATAATATATTGTTACCTTTAGTTATTTCTAAAATGAAATATAAAGAAATGAACCAAAAATTAATGCCTCTTGTAAAAAGATTAGGGATAGAAGATTTAATAAATAAATTTCCATATGAAGTATCCGGAGGCCAAAAACAAAGAGCAGCTGTAGCAAGAGCACTTATTATTGAGCCGGAGCTTATTTTAGCTGATGAACCTACAGGAGCATTGGACTCAAAATCAGCAGACAGCTTAATGGATTTATTTCAATCTATAAATGATAGAGGTCAAACAATTTTAATGGTTACACATTCAATAAAAGCTGCAAGTCGTGCCTCCAGAGTTTTGTTTATAAAAGATGGTAAAATATTTCATCAAATATATAGAGGAGATAAAAATGATGAAGAAATGTTTTTAAATATTTCAAATACAATGACTCTATTATCTACAGGTGGTGATAGAAATGAATAATGTTTATTTAAAATTATCAATAGATAATATTAAAAATAATAAAAAAATATATTATCCATTTATTCTTTCTTCAACTTTATCAATATTTTTAATGTATATAATAACATCATTTAAATTTAATCCAAATATTATAAATATCCCATTTGCAAGTGGACTAATGCAAATTTTAAATTTGGGGAGTATTGTAATAAATGTATTTGTTTTTATATTTTTATTTTATACAAATTCATTTATTATAAAAAGACGAAAAAGGGAATTGGGTTTATATGGAATTTTGGGCATGGAGAAAAAACATGTAGCAAAAGTTGTTTTTTATGAATTATTTATAATTTATTTAATTTCCTTAATAGTTGGATTTTCTGTTAGTTTATTACTAGACAAGATTATGTATTTAATATTATTAAAAATGATAGGTCAAGGTGTTAAACTGGGATTTTATATTTCATATCCTTCAATAATTTTTGTAGGAGAGTATATATCAATTGTTTATTTGTTGATGTATGTAAATTCTCTTAGATACATACATTTATCTAATCCTATAGAATTGTTAAATAGTAATAAGATAGGTGAAAAAGAGCCAAAAGCAAAATTTATATTCAGTATTATTGGGATATCGTTAGTTGGGATAGGTTATTATTTATCAATTACAACAAAAAATCCTCTAAGGGCAATACCTGTATTTTTTGTAGCTGTAATTTTAGTAATTTTAGGGACTTATATATTGTTCACAACAGTATCTATAACTATTCTTAAAATTATGAAAAAAACAAAAAAAATATATTATAAACCCGAAAATTTCATTTCAATTTCCGGTATGATATATAGAATGAAGCAAAATGCTGTTGGATTAGCAAATATAGCAATATTATCAACTATGGTTTTAGTAGGGATTTCAACTACTTTTTCTTTATGGATAGGTGTTAAATCTATTGTGGATACAAGATATCCTAAAGATATAGTAATGCAGATAAATAATATACATAGTACAACAGAAAGTAATAATATTGATAAGATTATAAATGAAGAAAATAAAAAAATGAATATTAAATCTACAGATTTTACTTCATACGATTATTTATCTTTTTCTGCTAAAATAATTGACGGAAAAATAAGCACTGTATCAACAGGTTTTGGAGCATTTACAAATTCCTATTTAATAGACATTGTACATTTAGAAGATTACAATAAGAATTTTAATCAAAATTTAGAATTAAAAAATGATGAAATTTTTATTTTTTCAGAAGGAAATGACAAAAAAATTAAAAACATTGAAATTTTTGGAAAAAAATATTTTGTAAAAAATAAATTAGATAAATATAATTATATTGAAACTTCTCCTCATATGATGGTGAATAAATTCAAAATTATTGTAAAAGATTTTGAAGAATTTAAGAAAATATTATTATTAACCGCTGAAAAAGGTAAGCATACAAGATACAGACAGATATACTATAATACAAACACTAGTAAGGAAAACGATTCCGAACTGGTTCATAATATTACACAATCTTTAAAAAATACAAAACATGTATTTGATATAGAAGCAAAATCTACAGGAGAAGTTGAATTAAAATCACTCTATGTTGGTATATTTTTTATAGGAATATTTTTAAGTGTATTATTCCTAATAGCAACTATTATAATTATGTACTATAAACAAATTGCAGAAGGAATAGAAGATAAATCAAGATTTGAAATAATGCAAAAAGTAGGTTTAGACAAAGAAATGATAAAAAAATCTATTAATTCTCAAATATTAGTTGTATTTTTTATGCCGTTAATTGTTGCATTTATTCATCTAATATTTGCATTCCCACTTATTAAACTTTTATTGGGAGTTTTGATGCTAATAAATATAAAGTTATTCATTATAACTACAATGGCAAGTATTTTAATATTTTCAATTGTGTACTATTTGATATATAAAATTACATCAAGAGTGTACTATAATAGTATTAAATAAAATCAAATTAATTTGATACTAGTCATAAATTTGTGAACACCTCTCAAAAGTAGGACTTTATACCGGATACATTTAGAAATATTTGTCTCCGGTTTTTTTATCCTAAATATTTTTTATATTGCTCCGGGAATATTCTAATTAATGTATGAAGATTTTTTGCTTATTTAAAATTTTAGTCATACTACATGGAAATTTAATAAAAACTATCTAAAATTTAATAATTTTGTAATAATTTCTTATATAATATTTAGGAAATAATTGTTATTATAATTATGGAGGATATATATGAGAAGTTATAATATATTAGTTGTTGAAGATGATATTGCAATAAGAGAATCTATAGGGATTTATTTGAAAAGTGCAAATTATAATGTATTTTATGCAGAAAATGGATATGGATGTTTAGAAATTTTTGAAAAAGAAAAAATAGATTTAATCTTAATGGATTTGATGATGCCAAATATGTCAGGAGAAGAAACAATAATTAAATTGAGAGAAAAATCTTATGTTCCAATAATAATTTTATCTGCGAAGTCAGAAAATTATGACAAAATTATAGGATTGGATATAGGTGCTGATGATTATGTAACTAAGCCATTTAACTCATCAGAATTATTGGCAAGAATAAATTCTAATATAAGGAGATTTTACAATTTCAACAAATTAAATTCAGTTGATAAAAATATTATTAGAATTGGAGGAGTAGAGTTAAACACAATGAGTAAAGATGTGAAAGTTGATGATAAAATTATTTCTCTAACAAGTATTGAATACGGTATTTTAGAGCTTCTTATGAAAAATGTAAATAGGGTATTTACTGTAGAACAAATTTATGAACATGTTTGGAAGGAGCCGGCTATTGATTCTAAAACGGTTACTGTTCATATAAGGAGAATTAGAGAAAAAATTGAAATAGATCCTAAAAATCCTAGATATTTACAAGTTTCTTGGGGGTTAGGATATAAATTTGTAAATGCTTTAAGGGAGGAATAGCATGAAAAAATTTAGTTTAAGGCATTCTACTCACGGGATATTTTCTTTAATTATTGTTTATATTTTAATCGTAAATTTATTAAATTTTTCTTTTAATTTTGACATCAGAACAAATGACTATATAGAAAGGCAAAAAAGAGAGTATCTTTTAGATAATTATATATATAAAACTATAAGATTTAATGAATTATCATTTTTTAATGGTAGTGGTTATACAAATGATTTGATAAATTATTATATAGAAAGTGAAATTGATATAGAAGGTAAACAAGAAAAAAATTTTACTTTTAATAATATACATAAAAAAACAAATAATGATAAGGTGGATGCAATTGCGAAATCCATAAAAAATCCTGCTGTTTTATTAAAATATGATGGAAATACCGAGACTCAAGTAATTAATGATAAAAATTTAAGTAAAATAGAAGAATTTATATTAAAAGTATATAAAAGTGCTATTCAATCTGAAGATATTGATAGTATAACTGAAAGATTTAAAATAAAAAAATTAAATGCAATTTACGAGATTAATGTAGAAAATGTAACAAATGTTTTAAATGATTTAAATAAGAACTTAAATATCAATAGGATATTAATAAACTTTATATTCAGTTCAATAGCGTCTGTTATAATTTTCGGAATGTTTTCTTTGTTTTCTAGATATGAAGAAACAAGAAAAAATAATATTTATGGATTTTTAATGAAAATTCCGATTGAAATTTTTATAATTTTATTCTTTAGTA
>NZ_JBFNFI010000022.1:0-25776 GCF_046035495.1 Helcococcus sp. KG196 | reverse complement strand
ATAATAGATTTTAATAAAAATTTAAATAAATATATAAACAAGCCCCGGATTTTAATATCTGGGGCTTGTTTATTGTTAAAGTATTTAATGTTCATGATTATCAAAATAATCTTGAAGATAAGTATGAGGATCTTTTATATAAATATAATCTCCAACTCTTTTATTCGGATCTACCTTCATATGGACAAAGTGTGTATGATCATCGTGTTCTATAATATATCCATCCTCTTTTATTTCTATAATTTTTACGTAAATATCCGGTTTATTTGATTTGTATTGATGAATTTTTGGTGGATATTGGGAAAAGTCTGTTAAGATATATTGGTCCCCAACAACCATAATCATATAATTGTCATTTTTCGTAAGTATAAGTGCTTGATTTTTAACTTTTTCAATATTTTTATCATTGAAAATTTTTTCGATTTTTCTTTTAGCTTCCTCATCTGAAATTAACAATTTTGACTTTTTTCTTCTATCATTTACAAATAAAATTACGACTATTACCACTAAAAATACAAAAATTATTTTTAGTTTATTTTGTAAGTTTCTATTTAATTTCATATTTTACTCTAAAATTCCAAATTCATAGCCTTGATCTTTTAAATGTTCGATTAATGAAGGAAGAGCTTTTAATGTTAAATCCTTATCTGCGGCATCATGCATTAATATTACTGCAATATCAGAGTTTGCAGTAAAAGTTTTTGATTTATCAAAATTTTTTATTACTTCGTCTACTGTGGTAGGTCTTGCTAAATCTGGATCATTTATAGGTTGAGCATCACCGTTCATAGTATTCCAATCAATCCAGTGAATGTTTAAATCAGCTAAAGCTTTATCTGACTTCTTTAATCCTTCTTTATTCCAAGACATATGTCCACCCGGATATCTAAAAACTCTTGATTCAAAATTATTTCCTAAATATTTCTTCAATAGTTTTATAGCCTGTTTTTCCTCCTTGACTACGACGTCCGGATCCGGTACTCTTCCGGGATATAAAGTTTCGTAATCATGAGTTAATGAGTGTGTACCAATAGCATGGCCTTCATTGTATGCTCTTTTTAATACTTCTTTACTATTTTCACTAATAGCATGCCCGACCATAAAAAATGTTGCTGGTACATTTTTTTCTTTTAATACATCAAGCACATGTGGTGTGATTACATTGTTTGGGCCATCATCAAAAGTTAAAAAAGCAATCTTCTTTCCTTTATAGGTTCCATTATTTGATAATTCTCTTATTTCTTTGACATCATACGCAACATTTTTAAATTTTTGATTATGATTTTTTCCTTTTATTTTATTCGCAATAGGAGAAGAGTCTTCGTTATTTTTATTTTTTGTTTCATTGTGTTTTTTAGATTCTGTTTCTTTATTTGTTTCTTTATTTGTTTCTTTATTTGTTTCTTTATTTGTTTCATTTTTTGTAATAATATTTTTAATATCTTTACTTTCATCTGAAGAATTTGCCTTATGTGAACAAGCTGTTAGGCTTGCTAATATAATAACTGAAGCTAATAAAGATAATTTAACTTTTTTTATTCTTTTCATACCTCACCTAATTTCTTTTTTTTGTTTATTAAAGAAATTATATCATAAAAAACAAATGTATAAAATAACAAATGTGTAATGATTTTGTGGTAAAATGAATATAAATAAAAATATAGGAGAAAATAAGATGACAAATTCAGTTGTTTTAGTTAAAGATTTATCTATAAATTTATCAAAATTAAATAGACATGGATTTTTTACTGTAGCTACAGGTTCGGGTAAAACGGTAACTTAAAAGTTATTGCTGAACAATTCGTAAAAAAGATATACCTGTATTTGTATCTGATATAAAGGTAGGTATATCTAGTTTTATTGAATCAGGAGAAATTAATTAAAAATTTAAAGAACGAAAAAAATTTGAATTAGAGAAATTTTTGGAAGTATGAAAAAAAGATAGGGGTAATATGAAAAAAATTAAAATTGTAGTTGCTGCATTGCTAATATGTTTATCTTTAGCAGCATGTTCAATACAAAAAAATAATACAAATACAAATGTTGTAGAAAATAATTCTAAAGAATTAAAATATATTGATAATGGAGCGTTTTATGTTAATAACAAAGGAATTGTGATTCCTAAGGAAGATTCAAAAAAATATTCAAAAATTGTTGAATGGTATTTTGACCCACTTTGTCCGTATTGTGTTGTATTAGAAACAGAAGTTAATTCATATATTACAGATATTATGGGGAAAAACACTTTAATTAAGTATGTGCCAATGTCATTTTTGGGGCGTCCAAAAGGATCGGATGAAACTTTTATTTCATATTCTGATACAATTTCATCAAATATTTTATCTATAGCAGAAAATGATCCGGAAAATGGATTTAAATATTTAAAAGAAGTTATGAGTCAAACGTTTTTGGATAAAATTTCTAAATTAGAAAAAAAAGAAGAACAAGATAAAGTTATTGAAGAAGCTTATACAAAAAAATTATCCGGTAAAAAACCAGACTTAATTAAAAGTTTATTTAAGGATTCGTTAAAGATTGTAAGAAATAGTACAAAATCAATTTCTAAAAATGAAGAGTTAAAATCAAAAACTACATCAGGTAAGATATCAGTTCCTCTTGTATATATAGTTGGGGAGGAAAAAGCTTTAGTATTTGAAGAAGGTAAAAATCCAAGACCAATTTTAGAAGAAAAATTAAAATAAATAATTTAGACTATCAAAATTAAGATTCCCTCAAAAAGATTTATTTTTTGAAAGGGGTAATTGATGGTCTATTTTTTTGTGTTTCTTAATATAATCAATTATAAAATCATGAAAAGGAATTCATAACGGAAAACAAAAAATAGGTTTAAATGAAAATTCAATCTAAATCAAGAAAAAGTTTGCATATGATTATTAAAAAAGTTATTATTGGTAATGTAAAAATTTTATTGTAATAGGAGTTGATATTATGTAGATTTATTTAGTAAATAATAATTTTAACCTATATTGATATTTTTAATTTATATTCATTGATAATGTTTTCTATTTTAATATTATTTGGAATGATTTATATGTAAATTGATGAATATGTTAAACAATCAATAAAATAAGGCGTATACGTAAAAGATAATTAATTTAATTTTAAGGAGTGAAAATTGAAAAATATATTAAGAAAGTTCTCAAGTTTTTTATTAGCGGTTACATTTATTATGAATATTTTATCATTTAATAGTATTGTAAAGGCTGATTCTTCAATAAAGAATTTGGAAAAAATAAAAAAACCATTATTATTCGGATACTATAGAGCATGGCATGATAAAATGAATGGAAAAGAAGTTAGAGGTCAAGAAAAAGGAGACAGAAAGGGGATTCAAAATTTTGATGGATTGCCTAAAGAGGTAGATGTTGCTTTTCTATTTGTAAACTGGATTGATAATGACTATGGACATAGAGGTAGTCCATTTTGGAAAAAATTACCAGAATATGTAAATAATTTACACAAAAATGGGACAAAAGTTGTTAGGACTATAGATATAGGATTGGTTTTAAATACTTCATATGTTCCATGTGATGGAGAAAAAAAAGCAGGGGAAAAATGTGAATTAAGAAAATTTGAAAATACCCCTCAAGGACATAAAGATTTAGCGAAATTATTAGTAAAAGAATATGTTGAAAGAGATAATTTGGATGGATTAGATGTTGACTATGAAAAACATTCTCTTCCTGAAGAACAATTAAAAATGGCGGTAGGAGTAATAAATGAGATAGGTAAGCTAATTGGACCAAATAGTAAAAATAAAGATAAATTATTTATATTTGACACCGATAAGCTTGGAAGTCAAGAATTGTTTAAGAGAACAGCTAAAAATTATGATTATGTTTTATATCAATCATACAGACAAGAGAATTTAGACGATATATTTAAGACATTTAAGGAATTTATACCTGCAAGTAAATTCGTTCCAGGATTTTCATTTTATGAAGAAGGAGATTGGAATAAATGGTTTAATTTATCCTCTGGAAAAAAATATGATTGGAATAGAAATAAAAATGCTAAACTAGAAGAAACATTTGCTTATAGAAGTGCTGATTGGCAACCGAAAAACAAAGAAGATGGAACAAAAGGTGGGGTATTTGCATTTGCGATTGAGAGATCAGGTATTGTTGACGGAGATGATACTATCAAACCTGCAAATTATGATGTTGTAAAGAAATTACATTCTGTATTAAATGAAAGTCACAATAAAAGACTTAAAGAATTAGGATATACTGAAGAAAAAAATAAATGGATACAAAAGGGAGATGATTACTATTATTTAGATAGTGAAGGAAAAATTGCAAAAAATAAATGGCAAGGAAGTTATTATTTAAAGAATGACGGCAAGATGGCAAAATCAGAATGGATATTTGATAATAGCTATAATTCATGGTATTACTTAAATAAAGACGGTTCATATGCAAAAAATAAATGGCAAGGAAGCTATTATTTAAAGAATGACGGTAAGATGGCAAAATCAGAATGGATATTTGATAATAGCTATAATTCATGGTATTACTTAAATAAAGACGGTTCATATGCAAAAAATAAATGGCAAGGGAACTATTATTTAAAAAATAACGGCAAGATGGCAAAATCAGAATGGATAGGAAAATATCATGTGGATAATTCCGGAAAATGGGATAAAACTAAATAATAATTTATTTAAAATTTAATTTGTTTATTATTAATGGGGCATTGCAAAATAACTTTTTTAGTTATTTTGCAATAGCCCCTTTATTAAATTTGAATATATTCTATATTATTTTTTTCTAATAGTTCTATTGCATATTCATCCATTCTATATCCATGTCTGTAGTATATTTTAATTATACCAGCTTGAATTAGTGATTTTGTACAATTTAAGCATGGAAAATGCGTCACGTAACAAGTTGTGTTTTTTACTGAAATCCCCTCTTTTGCACAATATAATAATGCATTCATTTCGGCGTGTATTGTTGCGATACAATGACCTTCTCTCATAACATGCCCGACCTCATCGCATTGAGGATTACCCGAAATTGATCCGTTATATCCCGTTGAAACAATTCTATTATCCTTATTTACTAAAACACATCCAACGTATGCTCTATCACAAGTTCCTCTTTCAGATATGCTTTCAGCTATATGCATAAAATATTCTTCCCAAGATGTTCTCATATTTCCTCCAAGTTTAATGAAAGTTTTCAAATATTAATTATTTCATATATTTTATCACATTTTTAGCGTTCTTAGTACAGGATATTACATTTTTAAATATATTATGTTATAATGTACGTATTAAATATTTATAAAAAAATATTTGGGGGTAAAATGAAGAAATTGAATAGGAAACAATTTATTGAAAATTTTAAATCAAATTTAGAACAGAAATATGTAAAGAGTTTTGAAGATTCAACTAAATTTGAAAAATACCATGCTCTATCAGAAACAATTATGGATATGATTAGTAAAGATTGGTTAGAGACAAATAAAAAAAATAGAACTGAAAGAAATGCATTTTATTTTTCAGCTGAGTTTTTAATTGGTCGTTCATTAGGTAATAATTTATTAAATCTAGGTATTATTGATGAAGTAAAAGAAATATTGAAAGATTTAGATATTGATTTTGATGAAATTGAAGATGAAGAGGATGATGCAGCTTTAGGTAATGGAGGTTTAGGTAGACTTGCAGCTTGTTTCATGGAGTCAGGAGCAACAGAAGGGTTAAATTTACATGGATATGGAGTAAGATACTCTCAAGGTATTTTCAAACAAAGATTTGAAAATGGATTCCAATTAGAAGAGGGAGATTCTTGGGTAGCTAGAGGTGATTTTTGGTCGTTAAGAAAAGAAAGTGAATCACAAATTGTAAACTTTAGAAATTTTAAAGTGAAAGCGGTTCCATATGATGTTCCGGTTGTTGGATATAAAAATGGAGTAGTTAATACATTAAGATTGTGGCAATCAGAAGCTATCAAAAATGATGGATTTGATTTTCAGGATTTTAACGATTTTAGATATGATGAATCAGTTAGTGAAAAAAATAGAGCTGAAGATATAACAAGGGTATTGTATCCAAATGATAATATTAGACAAGGTAAATTATTGAGATTGTTACAACAATATTTCTTTGTATCGGCTTCATTACAAGAAATTGTACAAAAATATAAGAGATTGTACCCTGAAGATAAAAACTTTAGTCAGTTCCATAAATATCATATATTTCAATTAAATGATACTCATCCGGTTATTGCAATACCTGAATTAATCAGAATTTTATTGGATGAAGAAAACCTATCATGGGATGATGCATTTGGATTAGCGACAAAAGTATTTGCTTTTACAAATCATACTGTATTACAAGAAGCTTTAGAAAAATGGAATTTAGATTTAATTCATGAAGTTTCTCCAAGAGCTGTTGATATTATTAAAGAAATTGATAAGAGATTATTAGAATCATTGCAAGAAAAAGGTTATAGTTTAGAAGAAATGGAACCATATAGAATTGTGAAAAATGAAATGGTTGAAATGGCATTTTTAGCAACATATGTTTCTACAAGTATAAATGGTGTAGCAGAATTACATACAATTATTTTGAAAAAAGAAACATTAAATCAATGGTTTAAACTATATCCTGAAAAATTCAATAATAAGACAAATGGTGTAACTCCAAGAAGATGGTTGCAATATTCAAATCCACAATTAACAGCATATATTGATAAATTATTGAAGTCAGAAGATTGGAAACATGATATGACTAAATTAAAAGGATTAGAAAAATTTGCTGATGATGTGAAAGTTTTAGATAAATTAAATGAAATTAAATTTGAAAAGAAAGTTCAATTAGCAAAATATATTAAAAAATATGAAGGTATTGAAATTGATCCTAATTCAATTTTTGATATTCAAATTAAGAGATTACATGAGTATAAAAGACAATTATTAAATGCTTTGCACATTTTGCATTTATATTATGAATTGAAAGTAAATCCTTCATTAGATATGCACCCAGTTACATTTATATTTGGTGCTAAAGCAGCTCCAGGATATTTTAGAGCTAAAGGTATTATCAAGTTCATTAATGAAATTAGTAAATTAATCAACAATGATTCAGAAATCAATGGCAAGATAAAAGTTGTATTTATTCAAAACTATAGAGTGTCCTATGCTGAAAAATTATTCCCGGCAGCTGATGTTTCAGAACAAATTTCAACAGCCGGTAAAGAAGCAAGTGGTACGGGGAATATGAAATTCATGATGAATGGTACACCTACATTGGGAACAATGGATGGAGCTAATGTTGAGATTTTCAGAGAAGCCGGATTAGAAAACAACTTCCTATTTGGTAGAACGGAAGAAGAAATTAATGAATTAGCTTACACATATAACCCTATAAATATCTATAATTCAGATGAGAGAGTAAAGAAAGTAGTTGATGCTTTAATAAAAGAAGAAAGAATATCTGACGAGGGGACAAATCATTTCTTAGATATTTACAATAGTTTAATAGATCCTAAAGATGGAAATAGAGCTGATGTTTATTACTTATTAGAAGATTTTGCATCATATGTTGAAGCACATAAGAGAGTAGATGAAGCTTACAGAGATAGAAGAGGATATGCTAGAAAAGGATTGATAAATATAGCTAACAGCGGATTATTCTCATCTGACAGAACAATCAAACAATATGCTGAAGAAATCTGGAAAATATAATTGTTAAATATTATTTTTAGTTGTATAATTAATAAGTAAGGTTATATTAAATAAATATTTAGGAGGAAATTATGCCTTTAGTAGAAGCAAGTGGTATGCTTAAAAAAGCTTTAGAAGGAAAATATGCAGTAGGACAATTTAACATTAATAACTTAGAATGGACAAAATCAATTTTATTGGCATGTGAAGAAGTTAAATCACCTGTAATCTTAGGTGTTTCAGAAGGTGCCGGTAAATACATGGGTGGTTATAATACTGTAGTAGGTATGGTAAAAGGATTAATAAAAGATTTAAATATTACAGTTCCTGTAGCAATTCATTTGGATCATGGTTCATATGAAGGAGCTCAAAAAGCTATAGCTGCCGGATTTACATCAGTAATGTTTGATGGCTCACATTATGATATTGAAGAAAATTTACAAAAAACAAGAGAAATTGTTAAATTAGCTCATGAAAAAGGAATATCAGTTGAAGCAGAAGTTGGTTCAATTGGTGGTGAAGAAGATGGAGTTGTTGGTAAAGGGGAGGTAGCAGATCCTAAAGAATGTTTACAATTAGTGGAATGTGGAATTGACTTTTTAGCAGCAGGTATCGGTAATATTCACGGTGCTTATCCGGAAAACTGGGAAGGATTAGATTTAGAAGTTTTAGCAGAAATCCAAAAAACAGTTGGATCAGTTCCGATGGTATTACATGGTGGTACAGGAATTCCGGCAAAAATGGTTCAAGATGCTATTAAATTAGGTATTTCAAAAGTTAATGTAAACACAGAATTACAATGGGCATTTGCTGCGGAAGTTAGAAATTACATTGAAGCAGGAAAAGATAAAGAAGGAAAAGGCTTTGATCCAAGAAAAATTTTAGCTAAACCGGCTCAAGCAATAATTGACGGTGTTAAAGAAAAAATAGAAATTTTTGGTTCAGCTCACAAGGCATAATAATTAATTTTTTTGCAGCTATGTTCTTAGAACATGGCTGCAATTAATATAGACATATAGAGGTAATATGGCAGAAAATTTAAAAAGTATGAAACTTAATGATCTTCGAGAACTTGCGAAGTCGTTAAATATAAAATCTATAACAAAATATAGTAAAGATGAGTTAATAAGTTTAATAGAAACAGTAAAAGAAGATTCAAATTCAAAAAATTTAAATAATTTAAGTCAAGAAAATCAAAATCTAAAAAATAATTCTCAACAAGCAAATTATCAAGAAAATACAAATAAAGATACAATTGAAATAAAAGGTTTATTGGAAGTGTTACCTGATGGATATGGATTTATTAGAACTAATAAATTTGAATCCGGAGACAATGATGTTTTTGTATCTCCAACACAAATAAGAAGATTTAAGTTAAAAACAGGTGATTATATTAAAGGCTTGATTAGACCGAGTGGAGATGAAAAAGAAAAGTTTCCTCCTTTAATTTATGTGCTTGGACTAAACGGACATAGCCCTGAAAATGCATATAAGAGAAATGATTTTGAAACATTAAAGCCAATATATCCAACTCATTTAATTGATTTAGAAGATGAAAAAGAACATATTTCAAATAGGATGATAAATATGATTGCCCCAATTGGAAAAGGGCAAAGAGGGTTGATCGTTTCTCCACCTAAAACAGGGAAGACAACTATTATAAAAAATATAGCAAATGCAATTGAAAAAAATCATCCTGAGATTAAAATATTTATTTTATTAATTGATGAAAGGCCGGAAGAAGTTACAGATATTGAAAGATCTGTAAATAAATTTACTGAAGGAAGAGATCAACTCTATAAAACTGAAATAATCGCATCAACATTTGATGAACAATTAGAAAATCATGCAAGATTATCTGAAATGACACTTGAAAGGGCGAAAAGGCTTGTAGAAGAAGGAAAAGATGTTGTAATTTTACTTGATTCAATTACGAGGATGGCTAGAGCATACAATATTCTTACTCCATCATCAGGAAAAACACTTTCTGGTGGTTTGGATCCTATTGCACTTCATAAACCTAAAAGATTTTTTGGTGCTGCAAGAAATATCGAAGAAGGAGGTTCATTGACAATTCTTGCTACATGTCTTGTGGATACCGGATCGAGAATGGATGATATGATTTATGAAGAGTTTAAGGGAACTGGAAATATGGAATTACATCTTGATAGATCTCTTTCTGAGATGAGGATTTTTCCTGCTATTAATATTCTAAAGAGTGGAACGAGAAGAGATGACCTGCTTTTAGATGAAGAAACACGAGAAGCTTTTGTTAAAGTGAGACGTATGAATAAAGATACTAAAGAGGAAGATTCTTTACCTCAACTAATTAAATTATTTGAAAATAGTAAAAATAATGAAGAACTCTTAAAAATTATTAAAAAAATTTAATATTTTTATGAAAATATTTTCCTGTAAAAACATTGATATTACATTATTTTGATAATATTAATGGTTTTATTTATGAAAATAATAGATATTCTTAGCGTTTTTTATTCTTAAAAGTTTGACAATGTTTTCAAAATTTGTTATTATAAAAATGTAAAAGATAGATAAATGATGACTGGCACAAATTGTTTATTCTTTTTCATCATAATTAACTCCAAAAAAGGCAGAGAAATCTGCTTTTTTATTTTAAATAAAAATTAATGAATTATATTATTAATGTATTTACATTGTTAATTTTTTTTTGATATAATTGTATTGTAGAGAACAAGAGATTGTTTACATTGGTAAACGTTACTGTTAGAGGTTACGTAGATTTTAAATAAAGTTTATGGCGACCATATACTCTTGATATGGTCGCCGTATTTAATTAGAGGGGAATATGCAATTTAGGTATTTTAAGTTAAGAATGTGCAATATAGTTAAATCAACAATTTTTCAATTTGCTATTTTATTTATATTTGTATTTGCATTAATAGATTATTTTTACAGTATATCATACAATTTAAATAAATTTGCAAATTTTACTTTATCTTCATTTAAATTATTTATGGGATTTCCGGATGATTATGAGATTATTTTAACATCATATTTTTACCATGTTTTTGCTGTTTTAATTGCTGTTATTCCTACTTCGGTAATTTACTTAGAGGATAAATTTACTGGTAAAAAAAACTATTTTTTAATTAATTTAGGAAGAAAAAATTATTATTTTATTAACTGTTTTGTTGTTTTTATTACTACATTTATTATGTTTTTATTACCATTAGGGATAAATTTTTTAATTTCAATAATTGGAAATTTAAAAAATGGACCTAATTTGTTAGATGAAAGAGGTTTTTTTGTAAATATAATGGATAGCAAACTTTTATTTAAAAGTATGTTTATTTATAGTCCTTACATAGTTAATATCATTCATTTTATATTTTGTTTAATATTTTATTCTATTTGGGCTACATTTGTTTATTCATTATCATTGATTTATAATAAATTTAATAAAATTAATTTAGTTATATTTTCTATTATTATTTTTATTTTAATTAATTTTATTTTAAGTTTTTCAGGACATACAAATATATTTCCTATTCATTATTTATTTGTAGAGTATAATCTTGTTTTAAGATTAAACTTGTTATACTTTATATTGGATTTAATCATTTTAATAATTTTGAGTTTTATTTTTATAAACATAAAAGTGTTGTACTTAAAGGATGAACTATAATGAAAATAAAGAAACAAAATTTGATTGAATATTATTTACTTTTAACAATATTAATTTCATTAGTTGTATTTAGATATTTTTTTTATTCTAGAAACCTAACTATAAATGATTTAGATAATATATTTACTATGATGAATTTAAGTTTTACCCATGATAATTTATTGATTATATATATTCCGTTATCTATAATGTTTGTTTTTAGAAATATAAATATATACAGAAATGAAAAAATTATTTTAAGATTTAATTCACTACGTAAATATATAATTTTTTTGATAAGAAAAATAATATTTAGATTGATTATTTTTGTTGTCTCACTATTTCTTATTTCTTTTATAGAAATAAGTTTAATATTAAAAAGTTATATAGATATTTATTTTATATTAAATTATATCTTATATTTTCTGTTATTTTTAGTGGGTATTTGTACATTTAATTTAATGTTTTTTATTTTATATTTTTTATTTAGTGATTTTATAGCATATATTTGTATATTTTTTATTATTGGTTTGGAATATTCTTTACCAAGATTATTTGATAATGTATTTGTATTATCTATTAAAATGTTACCGATAAATATATTTAAAAATAATTTGTTTATATATATTTTTAATTGTATTTTTTACGTATTAACGATAATTTTTATATTACATATATTTTATTATGTTATCTGTAATAAGGATATATTAAGGGGGAATAATGAAAAATCTTAAAAAATATATATATTTTTTATTACAGTTATATATATCTAACATCTATGTGGGATATTTATTTAATGTTAAAGGGAATAAAAGTTTATTGTTAGAATTTAATTCAATAAAAGATAATAATGTTTTTGGAATATATATTTTATTTATATATATATTAATATTTTTTATAATATCAGAAAAAATATTTTATTTAATAAGTAAGGATAGATATTTTGAAATGATAAGATACGGACATTTATATTTATATATAAAAAAATCAATAATCAAAATATTTTATGAATGTCTATTTTTTTCGTTTTTAAAATTACTTATATCTTTGTTTTTGGCTTATATGCATGATAAAATTTATTCTATTAATTATTATCAAATATTATTAGATTTATTATTGTTTACTTTTATGTTATTTTTGTTTGCATTATTTATTTTAATTTTATCATTTTTTGTGGTTAAATTTATTGCTACTATTTCAGCAACACTTTTGTTTGTGGTTAATATATTTCTATATAATTTGATATTTTCATATTATTTATTAATTTGTATATCATTAGTGATTATTGAATTATTTTTAATTTTTTATATTATCACAAAAAGAGATATTTTTAGAATTAGGAGGGAAAATGAATGATCTTGTAATTAAAAATTTGAATAAAAATATTAAAGGTGTAAATATATTAAATGATATAAATTTATCATTAGATGCAGGAAATATTTATGGATTTGTTGGAGTTAATGGTTCGGGAAAAACAATGCTTTTTAGAGCTATTTCCGGATTGATTAATGTAGATAGTGGAAGTATAGAAATTTTTGGAGAGAAAATAGGGAAAGATGTATCCTTTCCTAGTAGTATTGGGATTGTAATAGATTCAAATGGATTTTGGGAAGATTTAACAGGTTTTGAAAATTTGAAAAAATTGTCATATATAAAAAAAATTTCTACAGAACAAGATATTATAAATTCGTTAGAAAAAGTAGGTCTTAGTTATAAAGATAATAGAATATATAAAAAGTATTCTCTAGGAATGAAACAAAGACTTTCAATAGCTCAGGCTATTTTTGAAAATCCGAGACTTTTAATTTTTGATGAACCTACAAATGCCTTAGATGAAGACGGCATACAACTATTTTATAAAATATTACAAGATTTTAAGAAAAATGGTGCTATAATATTGATTGCTTCTCATAATAAAAGTGATATAGAAATATTTTCAGATAGGATATTTAGATTAAATGATGGGAAGATTTCAGAGGTAAAATAATGAAAAAATATTTTGGGTTTATAGGTATATTTATTCTATCAACATTTTTAATTTTATATACATTTTATGTTAATAGTACTATAAAAAATAATGATGAATTATTGAGCAATTCTAAAGTTAGTGACTTTAATATTTCAAAAATAAATGATACTAAGAAAAAAGAATATTATGATAATATAATTTCCATGCATGATAAAAATAAGGGGGTTGCATTAGAAGTTAAATTGTCAAAAGTTGAAGGATTTTATCCTTCAGGAAGATTACTAAAAGTTGTTGTATTAAAAAATTTTTCAAAGGAAAAGATTTCAAAACAAATATTTATAAATGAACCTGTAGAATATCATTCTAATGTAAATAAATTTATTGTTCCAGTTGAGGGATACATTCCAATAAAAGAAAATAAACAATATTTAGTTATTTTGGATAAAAACAAGTACGATAATACTAAATGGATAAATAATTATGAAATTTATAATTTGTATGGCAAGAAAAAATCAATTTTAAGTAAATTTCTACTTTCAGATTCTGAAGATGACGTCTATACAGATAGTCATGATGTAAAGAAATTATTTAATTATTATAAAAATGAAATATTTAATATTTATGGGTTAAAATAATAAAA
Organism: Helcococcus sp. KG196; assembly: GCF_046035495.1. Classification (NCBI taxonomy): domain Bacteria; kingdom Bacillati; phylum Bacillota; class Tissierellia; order Tissierellales; family Peptoniphilaceae; genus Helcococcus; species Helcococcus sp. KG196. Next base: position 11,829 of record NZ_JBFNFI010000022.1, on the reverse strand, counting down.
AATGGTGCGATAAAATTATGGGTGTTACGCACCATTTTGTTTTATTTTAAAATTTTGTCATCTATTTGATTAAAATTTTCGATATAAAAATTTGATATTTTAATATTTTCTTCCATAAAATTTGTATGTTTATCAAATACAGCAACGGATGTAAAGCCTATTTTATTTGCAAATTCATTTGCATACATCGAATCATCAAAGAACACAATATTTTCAGGCTGAGTTTCAAGTTTATTTAAAATTTTTTCATAATAACTTATATGATGTTTGCTAGAATGTATTGTATCAGGAGTAAAAATATCTTTGAAGTAATGCTTTAAGCCATTACTTGTAATTCCTGTGTTTGCATATTCAAAATCGGTAGCAGTTGCAAGATATATTTCATATCCCATATTGTGAAGTTCTGCTAGCTTTTCTTTAACATTTTCTTTGCATAAATCATTTTTGCTGTAAGCATTTATAAAATAATTATGAAGAAGTCTTAAAACCTTATTTTTATCATATTCTCTTAATTTTTCTTTTATAAAACCATATGCAAAATCTATCATTGAATCTTGACGAGTTTCCATTGGGTCTAAATCATTTATTAATTCTTTATGATTTAAAATTTCTTCTATTATATTCATCCACATTCCCATAGTGTTGAATAATGTACCATCCATATCAAAAACTAATTTCTTTTTCATTACGCCTCCATATTAGAATTATACAATAAAAAAATAAGTTATTCTATTGATAGTTTATGTTATAATATTTTAGAGGTGAAATATGAAATTAAATAATGAAGAAAGACGAGATATTTTTAAGAAGTTAATAGTTGTTTTTAGTGGAATTGGATTTTATTTTTTTATTTTTAAATTTACAACAGTTTCTAAAATATTTATAGATTTATTGATATATTCAAGACCTATAATTATTGGTTTTGTTATTGCTTTTATAGCTAATATGGTAATGAATCAATATGAAAAATTGTTTAAATATTTAGGGTTGAAAAATAAAAAAGTAAGAGATCTTGTATCTATGATTTTAGCCTTTTTGAGTATGTTATTATTAATTACATTTTTCTTATCTGTAGTTTTACCGAAATTTATTACATCGGTATTAAATCTTATGTATCAATTACCGGATTTAGTTAATAATTCCATAGATAAATTGAAAAATATGCCTATGAGTGCAGAATTAGGTAAAAATGTACAGAAATTTATTGAAGAGGTGCAGGTTCAAAATCTTATTAATAAAGTTATAGAGATTTTAAAAAATGATGGAGCTTTAATTGCATCAGGTACATTTAATGTTGTAAGTAGAATATTTAGTAGTTTTTTTGAAGGATTTTTATCAATTTCTTTTTCTATATATATATTGAGTAGTAAAGATAGATTGAGAAAAAATGCAAAGCAAGTAACTTATGCACTCTTTAGTGAAAAGCTAGCGGATAAAATTGTTTATGTATCAAGATTATTATATAAAAATTTTTACAATTTCTTTTCAGGACAGTTTTTAGAAGCAATATTATTAGGAATTATTGTATTTTCCGGCATTACGATTATAGGAGCACCATATTCTTTGATTTTAGGGGTAACAGCTGGCTTATTAAATCTTATACCATATATTGGTGCTTTAGTTGGAGCTGTAATTTCTACTGTGCTAATCTCTATAACCAGTCCAACAAAAGGATTAATATTTTTAGTTTATATAATAGTTGCTCAACAAATAGATGGTAATTATATTTATCCAAAATTAGTAGGTTCAAAAGTCGGAATACCTGCGATATGGATTATGGTTGCTATTACTTTAGGAGGTGCACTAATGGGAATTATAGGAATGATAATATTTGTGCCCCTTGTTGCAACTGTATATGTATTAGTTAGAGAGTATTCTAAGAAAAAATTAATTGAAAAACAAATTGATATTAGTAAAAAATAGATTTTATGGGGAAAGTTATGAATTTCAGAAAAAGAATAGCGATAGATTTAGGAACCACATCAGTTTTAGTATTTACAAGAAAAGACGGTGTAATTATAAATGAACCTTCTGTAGTTGCAGTTGATAAATTTACAAATTCTGTCATTGCAGTTGGAGAAGAAGCGAGTAAAATGCTTGGAAGGACACCGGGAAATATAATTGCGGTTAGACCATTAAAGGAAGGTGTTATAAATGATTATGTATCAACAGAGCAAATGCTTAAATATTTTATAAAAAATGCTGTTGGTAATACAATTATAAGGCCTAATGTTATTATTTGTGTGCCCTCCGGAGCTACGCAAGTTCAAAAAAGAGCGGTAAAGCAAGCGGGATTAAAAGCGGGAGCAAATGAAGTTTATTTGATAGAAGAACCTTTAGCTGCAGCTATTGGAGCAGGTATTGAAATTGGGGAAACTGAGGGTAACCTTATAATTGATATAGGTGGAGGTACTACAGATATAGCAGTAATTTCAAGAGGGGGAATAGTAGTTTCGGATTCTATAAGATTTGCTGGTGATTCTTGTGATGAAGCAATTATGAAATATATTAGAGAAAATAAAAATCTGATAATTGGTGAAAAAACAGCTGAACGTATAAAGAAAGAAATTGTAAAAATTAGTGATGAAGATGGGATTAATGTAAAAGGAAGGAATCTTTTCAGTGGTTTGCCTCAAGAAATTATTGTTTATAAAGAAGATATAGAGATTGCATTATCAAAAGTTATTGAAGAAATAGCAAACGGAGTTCAAAGAGTACTATCAACAACACCACCGGAATTAGTTTCAGATTTATATGAAAATGGAGCATTGTTAGCAGGTGGTGGAGCTTTGATATTAGGAATCCGTGAAAAAATAGAAGAAAAAATAAAAATATCTGTTTCAATAGCGGATAGTCCGGTTACAGCTATAGTTAGAGGAGTTGGCAAATCACTTAATTGGATGAATCAATTAAGTAAAATAGAATCAAGTGAGTTGGAGTTAACAAGAAAATTACTTGAAAATAAAGAATCACTTAGAAGATATTAAATTTTTTAGAGATGGAATGTAAAAGTTCTGTCTTTTTTTTTACTTAAAATAATATATTGACACATAAATAAGATGTGGATATAATATTTATATTAGATTTGAATCTAATATATTTGTAATATGGAGGTAATAATGAATTCTATATATTTAACAGAGCCATTATACAAGTTAGATGCTCTATTAGTAGCAACTGAAATATTTAATAATAAAGAATATTATCCAATAGATTTTGAAAAATATAGAATTACTAAAAGTGAATTTGAAACTAAGTTTAAGAATATAGCAAAATATATTAATAATGTAACAAAAGAAGTAAAAAAAATTTTATCTAAAAACTCTCAATTTAATGAATTTTTTAATAAATATGAAGATGGTAAAAATTCAATAAGTGAGTATGCTTTTATTTCATATTTAAACAACAAAAAATCTTTTAGTGAGTTTAAACAAGATGATATATTAAAAAGTATTGCTGATTTTATATATATTTCAAATTACGCTTCAAACTTAGAATTTAAAAATAAAAAAGTAGTTTTTTCAGACTTATATAGTGTGATTGAGTCAATAGAAAACTCATCATTTAATGATAGGCAGAAGTTTTTATTAGTTAAATTATCTATGAATGTAAACAATATTCTTGATAATTTTATAAAAATGCTTAGTGATTTGGAAAATATTATTTCAAAAAATTTTTATTTGATAGAAAAAAATTTTGAAAATTCTTTCAAATCAGTTAAAAATGAAAAATATAAAAACACGTCATTATGGACAGATTTAAGGAATCATAATGTTGAGCAAATGGATGGAAACTTAGTTTTTTATTCTTCCATTTTTATTTCATATGATTATAATGTTTCATTATTTGTGCAGATAGAAGATTATAAAAAAGTCGAGTTTATAGTGTTAATAGGTATTTTACAAAGTCTATTATTTGAATATAAAATTGATGAAGAAAGAAATGAAAAAATTAAAGATATAATTAGAATGCTTAATGATTATACAAGATTAGAAATAATAAATTTGTTATCTATAAGAGAAATGTATGGTAAAGAAATTGCTGACAATCTTAATTTAACAACAGCTACAGTAAGTTATCATATAAATAATCTGATTCAAAATAAACTTGTTAATACAAGAACTGAAGGTAGAAAAATGTACTTTAGTTTAAATAAAAAAACATTATTAGAAATATCTGATTATTTTAAGAAATTAGGAGGATAAAATGGAGAATAAGAATAGAAACTTGAAATCAAAAATTTCATTTTATTTTAAACATATACTTTCATTTATGTTTTCAGGTAATAATAAATATTATGTTATAATCAACACATTATTTCACGGCGTTAGTACAGTTATGTCCGTAATAATATTGAAGTACATACTTGATATGATTAAATTAAAAGAAACAACGGCATCTAATATTATAATAGTGGTTTTAATATATAGTTTAATTTTTGTTATATTGAGCATAATACGCATAATTATAAAAAATAAACTATTTTTTATAATTAGTAGGAAAAGATTAAATATTTTTACTAATGTTACTGAAAAAATAATGACTATGGATTTTATTTATTTTGAAGATGCAAAATTTAATCTGAAAATAAATCAGGCTATATCTGGTGTTGGAGGAGAAAATGCAGGATTTTCAATATTAAATCTAAGTAGTCAGATATTATTGGAGAATTTATTTGTTGTACTTTTATTTATTTTTATTTTAATAAAGCAATCATTTTTAATCATTTTAATTGTGTTATTTAGTGTTTTATTAAATCTTATATTTTCTGACAAATACGCAAAATTTGTTTATAATAACAAAGATTCTCGTACAAATGAATTGAGAAAATTTGCAAAATATAAAGAAACTATAAATGATTTCAGTTATGGAAAAGATATTAGAATATTTGAACTGAAAAAAAGATTATTTGATAATATAAAGTTATTTATAAAAAGATATACAAGAGCAGTAAACAAAGAATATAGGTATAAATTCAAATTGTCTTTTTTTGAAAATTTTATAATTTATATGTCGGATTTTTTATCAATATCTATTTTAGTTTATTTGACAAGTATAGGAAAAATTGAAGTTTCGGATTTGGTAATGTTATTAAGCCTAATTGTTATATTTTCAAATACTTTTTATTCAATTAAAGAACAATTATCAAAAATATTAGAAAATATTCCATATTATATGGATACGGTTGAATTTTTTGAATCTAATTTAAATTTAAATAAAGATGGAAAAAATATTGATTTTGATGGACCTGTAAGTATTAAATTTGAAAATGTTTCATTTAAATATCCGGGTGCAGAAAATTATGTTTTTGAAAATCTAAATTTTGAAATAGAAGCAGGTAAAAAAGTTGCAGTTGTAGGTGTGAATGGAGCTGGTAAAACAACTATAATTAAGTTAATGACAGGTTTACATAGACCTATAACCGGAAAAATTTATATTAATGATATAGATATGATGGAATTGTCAGATAATGCAAGATTTAAATTGTTTAGTGTAGTATTTCAAGAAACTGAACCCTTGGCTATGACAGTTGCTGAAAATATCGCTGTAAATTCAAAAGATATTGATTTTGATAAAGTTAAATTTACACTTGAAAAAGTTGGACTATGGGATAAGATTTCTAAATTTGATAAAATATACAATCAAGAATTACTAAAAGTTCTATATGAGGACGGACAAATTTTATCAGGTGGAGAAAATCAAAAGCTTATGATAGCTAGAGCTTTATATAAACCAGATACATCTGTAATGATAATGGATGAACCGACTTCTGCATTAGATGCTTTTGCAGAAGAGAAGATTTATCAAGAATTTGATGCGTATATGGGAAATAAAACAGGTATTTTCATTTCTCATAGGCTTGCATCAACCAAATTCTGTGATGAAATTATGTTTTTAGATGGAGGAGAAATTATTGCTAAAGATAATCATGAAAATCTTTTAAGAGAATGTGAAAATTATAGAAATATGTTTGAAACACAAGGTAAATACTATAAGGAGGGTAAAAATGCTTAAAAATAAAGTAATCATAAGACTTATGAAGGAAACATGGAATATAGATAAAAAATATTTTTTATTTGTAATTTTAAGCATTGTACTTAATACAACAGTTACTATTGCTACAATGTATTTACCTGCAACGATTATAGATATGATTATAAATAGAAAAGGATTTAAGGAAATAGTAATTTCTGCATTCATATTTTATTTAGGACTGTATTTACTGAAACAAATTTCTGCATTTGTTACAATGAAATTGTCAAAATTAGATACATTCATTTCTAAAATATTAGAAAGCAAAATTTCTGAAAAAGCTCTTTCTGTAAAATATAAAGAATTGGAAAATCCTGCAACTTTAGATTTAATTCAAAGATCGGAAATGCCGATATCTTGGGGAATAATTAAATTAACACTTGAATCTATACAAAATGTACTTACTGCTATTTTTAGTATAGTTTCATTAGTGGCTATTTTATTTTTTTCCTACAGTATAATTTATACAATTTTATTATCAATGATTTTAATTTTGAGTTCAGCCGGAGTAATATTCTTTAGAAAAAAATTTGATAAATTAATGCAAGAAAATGTCCCGATTAATAGAAAATTTTCATATTTTTTCATGAATGCTTTAGGAGAAAAACATCAAAAGGAATTTAGAATTTATAAATTAGCTTATATATGGAAAGAAAAAATGGATTTTTTTAACAATCAAGTTTTTAATTGGATAAAAAAGTTAACTTATAATGATTCTATAATTAGTGTATTTGAATTGATATCGACATCTTTAATTACATTTTTGGCAATATCATATAATGCTGTCAGACTTTTAAGTGATAAATTTGGTCCCGTTATTAGTATTGGGCAATTTACTTTAATATATAATTCTACAAATACAATTTCACAAGAAGTAAAAATGATTGCAGAATCTATATCTAGACTAAATATGTCTATTGCTCATTTAACTCCTTGGAATGATTTCCTAGAATTAGATAACGACAATTTTAATGGTACTATAAAAATCGATGAATTTGAAACTCTTGAATTTAAGAATGTTACATTTACTTATCCAAATACAGATAGGATTATTTTAGATGATATATCATTTAAGATAAATAAAGGAGAGAAAATTTCAATAGTTGGATTAAATAACGCTGGAAAATCAACAATTGTTAAATTAATCTGTAAATTTTTTACTCCTGATAGTGGAGAAATCTTATGGAATGGTGTAAATATTTATGATATTGAGGAAGAAAGTTATATTAGTCAAATATCAGCAGTATTTCAAGATTTTAAGTTATTTCCATACACAATATTTGAAAATATAATGCCGCATGAAAATAATAGAGATAAGGCAATAAAGAGTCTTGAACAAGTTAATATGCTAGAAGCTGTAAATAAACTTGAAAAGGGAATGGACACCTATCTAGATAAGACTTTAGAAGAAAATGCAACTAATTTTTCTGGCGGTCAAAATCAAAAACTTGCAATTGCCAGAGCTATAAATAAAGGTGGCTCATTAATGATACTTGACGAACCAACAGCAGCACTTGACCCAATTGCAGAAAGTGAAATTTTTGAAAAATTTGCTAGTTTAACGGAAAATAAAACATCTATTTTCATTTCTCATAGAATGAGTTCATCAACATTTAGTGATAAAGTTTTATTACTTGATGGAGGAAAGATAGTTGGTTTTGATACTCATAAAAACTTGATGCAAGGACATAATTTATATAGAGAATTATTTGAAACTCAAGCTCAAAATTATTTATAAATAAAATTTAGTATAATATAGCATTATATTTTTTATGGATTAATAATATGAAAAAAGTCCAGTGTAAATACATTGAAAATTTAATCAATAAAAAACATTTTAGTTGATTGGATTAAGTATTTACATCGGACTTTTTATATATGTTTTTATAAAAATTATAAGTATAATAAAAAAATATACGTGTAAAATTACACGTATACAATAATCTTATTGGTGCTCCTTGCCGGAATCGAACCAGCGACCTCTGCCTTACCATGGCATTGCTCTACCTACTGAGCTAAAAGAGCTCGATAAGATTATTATATAATAAAAAAACTAAATGTCAATAAAATTAATATTGTTATTTTTATTTTCTAAATTTTTACTTGTGAATAACAATATTTGTGAATATTCAGATTCTTTTATTAAATTAAAGGTGTCTACAATCCTGTTTTCATCATATCTTATAAAAATATCATCAAGTAATAGAGTTTTTTCATCATAATTTTTTACTATTAATTCAATAATAGATAATCTAAGTGCTAGATATATTTGATCAATTGTACCACTGCTTAAATATTTCCACTCTTTTAAATTTTTAGTTTCATTATCCTGAATTGAAATACTAAAATCATTTGAAATATAAAGATTTGAATATTTATTATTTGTTATTTTCATAATATATTTTGATGAAATTTTATTTAATTTTTTTGAAAAATCAATTCCTAATTCTTCAAATGATTTCTCAATAAATCTCTTTGTTTTAATAAGTAAATCATATTTTTTTTCTAGTTCTTGTAAATATGATCTTTTTACACTTAAGTCTTCAGTGATTGTAGATAAATTTCTTTTACCTTTATATTTTTCTTTAGATAGGGTATTCAATTTTACGATTTCATTTTCATATGTGTTTCTTTTATTTTTTAATTTGTCAAGTGATTCATAAGAAATTTCTAGATATTTATAATTACTTGAATCAAGCTGTGAGTTTATCTCGTTTATTGCCTTACTCATAAAAAATATTTCATCATTTTTATCATTTAATAATATATTTTTTTGATCTATATTATCTTTTATATTGCTGATTTCATTTTTAATTTGTTTTAATTCTATTTTAATTTTATTTTTGTTATTTATATATGTATATATTCCATATGTTAAAGATGCAAAAAACAAAATTAAAAAAAGTTTATTATAAACACTCAAAATAAAAGAAAACATTATAAAAGGTATAGAAATTACATTTATAAACTTTTTATCTTTTAGTGTATTGTATTCATTTTTTTTATTATTTAAATTAAAATATAAAGAATTTATTTCAAATTCTTCACTTCTGTCTTTTTCTATACTTTTAATTTCATTTAAAATTTTAATTTTTTCATCTTTTAAGATGATTAATTTATTTAAATATTCAATTTCTTTAGAAATATTGTCCTTACTTTGATTTAATTTTTGGATTTGCTTTATTAAATTTAATTTATCTTTTTCATCAATTTTGGATTCCTCTAATTCGCTTTTAATATTTGCAATTTCACATTTTAGTTCAACAATTTTACCTTTATGTCCTGATTTTGATTTATATTCTTCAATTTTTTTTTCGATATTATCAATAGCAGATTTATAAGAAATATCTTCTTCTCCAGTACTTACCAAATTTATTAATTTTCGTGTAATTTCGTCTTTTTTACCATCATTAGAAATTACTGTTGATTCGGAAGAAATAAATAAAGTTTTCTTAAAAGATTCATAATCCATATCAAAAAAATATTTTCCCGGTTCTTTAGGGCTGGAAAGATTTATTTTTTTACCTGTATTTATTTCATAAACATCAACTATATCTGTAGCATTAGATTGATTAAATGTTCTTTCAATTTTATAAAAAATATTATCTTTTTGTAAAACTATATATCCTTTCATTTGAGAATTATTCCACGGAGTATATTTTTTTCTGATATTTTGAGAAATATCATTTGATTTAGAATTTGCACCATATAAAACCATTAAAATAAAATTTAATATTGTGGTTTTTCCGGATTCATTTTTACCATAAATAATATTTATTCCATTGTTTAATTTTAATGAGTAATTATTAAATTTTCCAAAATTGTTAATGTAAATTTCTTTAATCATAATATGTCCTCAAGTGCTTTTATACCAATATCAATGATAGTTTTTTTGTCATTTTCATCCAACGTAGAGTTTAATACTTTTTGTACAAAAATTCCCTTTAGATTATTTTCGTATGATATTTGATTAAAAACTATTTTAATTTTTGTGTTATCTTTTAATTCAATATATTCAATTTCACTTAGATAGTGTGTAATCATATCAATATTTATAAAGTTATTTTCTTCAATATAACCATTTAAGTTAATCCTGTAATAATTTTTTTTATATTTTTCACCAAATTTGTTAAATAAATAAACTTTAATTTGTTCTGCTAAATCTTTTTGGTCTATAAATGAATCTATTTCAAAATTTATAGTGTGAAATTCAGAGTTATTTAATTTATAAAAATTTAATCCATTTCTATTTTTAGAAATATCTCCAAGATAAATTCCTTTAATACCTGTTTCATTAAATCCTCTGCCTACAGGATTTCCGGAATATGCATAGTAAGTATTAGAAACTTTTTTTATTTCACTTCTTTTATGAATATGTCCAAGAGCGATATAATCTAAATTTGTATTTTTAATATCTTCTATAAAAATCGGATTATAAGAATTCATCATCTCATCCATTTGACCATGAAATACCCCTAAATTAATATATTTTTCATCTATAACAGGAAAATTTGAAAGCATAGGGGATTTAATATGACTTTGATTAAATGCGAATCCATAAACTCTTGTATTTAGATTTTTAAATTCAAAATATTCTATTTTTTGATTTTTAAATATATATGTATTATCCGGCCATTCTTCCATATAAGGGGAGTCTAGACTTATATAGTCATGGTTTCCTGGAGCTATAATAATCTTACCGGAAAAATTAGAAAAGATTTTCTTAATCTCATTGTGTAAATTTTTATCTAATGAGGAACTTTCATAAAAATCTCCGGCAATCAATACTAAATCAACCTTGGCTAGGTTTAACATATTAAAAATTTCTAATAAACCTTTTATTAAATTAACATTAATTTTTTTACTTAATTCATTATTTTCGTGAATTTCACCACCTAAGTGAAAATCAGCTAAATGAGCAATTCTTACTTTTTCCATATTTACCTCTAAAATATTATACCACAAAAAGAACAAATGTTCCATAAGTTTTAATATAAAAAATATTTGACAAATGTAAAAAATTATTATATACTATAAAAGTCGTCGGAATGTGGCTCAGCTTGGTAGAGCACTCGGTTTGGGACCGAGGGGTCGGAGGTTCGAATCCTCTCATTCCGACCATTGTATTTTAAACGGTTTTATTGAATTATATTAAGTTGCAAATGTCTATATTTCAATAAAGCTGTTTTTTATACTTGCATATAATTACATTGAATTACATTGATTTATAGTATTTTTTCTCAAAAAATTCTCAAAGAGTTCTCAAAAAAAATAGGATAGTTACTTAGCTTCACTATCCATATATCCGATAAAGTTCTCAAGAGTCAACATTTTTTGTTTTTTATTCAAATGAGTGTAAATATTTAATGTAGTTTCAATTCTGCTGTGTCCTAATCTCTCTTGAACTTCTTTTGCTGTTTCTCCACTTGCAAATAACAAACTTGCGTAGGTATGTCTTAAATCGTGTACTCTTATTTTTTTTATATTTTCCAACTTACAATATCTGTTTAATTTATCTTGAATGTTACCTAACCTTTGATATGTTCCGCTTTTGTTTGGAAAAACAAGGTTGTTTTTTGTTTGTAACTTTTCCCATTGGTATTATATTTGATGTAATACCATGTTTTTCCATCACTTTTTTTATATGAATATATCATAAGTCCTCCTATTTAATTTTTAAGGAGTATATGCTATAATCTCGAGTTTGACACTTTGCGATTAAAAGAGCTCTGAAACACATTGTAAACAGTATGTTTCAGAGCTTTTAATATTTTTAAAAATGTAGTATTGTTTATT
>NZ_JBFNFI010000021.1:0-31360 GCF_046035495.1 Helcococcus sp. KG196 | reverse complement strand
TAATAGACTGATACACAAAATTATTTACATAACCTGATTATAGGATACATTCTGGGAATACTTTCCATCATGCCACCTGATGTATCAATATCTATAAAAACATTTTCGCCCATCAAATTATTTATTTCATTATAAATTTTAATTCTTTCTTCTTTTGATATATCATCTTTCAACTTTATTTCTGCTTCTACTGCTTTCATATTTAATTTTTTTGCAGTATTTAATGAAATAACAAACGCATTATTTCCTCCTGTATAATCTGTTATTCCAATTACTTTAAGATCCGTTCCATTAATATCAATATGATCCCCTATTTTTACTTCATTATTTAATGAATATGTAAGAGGAATAGATATTTCTAAATCATCCGATTTAAAATCCGGAATTTTCCCGGAATATATTTGAAATTTATTATTCATCTTAAACATTGTATAAAAAAATCTGTTAATACGAAATTCTCCCCTTTTATTCATTTCAATATTAAAGTTTTGAGGAAATTTATATTTTATATCAAATATATGTATATCTTTGTATTTATTTAATATTTCTACTGCATCCTTATATACAGATTTATATGAATCAGTAAATTGATATGTAGCTGTAATATTTTTATCTGTTAATGACCTTCTATTTTCTATCCTTACTTGATTTGATGATAGAATTTGAAAACAAAAAACTGTAGATAAAACTAATACAGTTATATATAAGTACATTTGTCTAATGTTTCTAAATATTTCTTTTAATATAAATCTCATATTTTACCTCTATTTTTTAATTGCTTTTTTATTTCTAATACCGGTAAAAGCGAAATAGCCGTACTTAATAAAATTGCAACGATAATTACAATAAAAAACGTTACTGTATTAAAACTTATAATAGATGAATTACCTATAGCATCAAATCCTCTTAAAATTGAAAAACCAGTCCAATAATATGCACCTACAATCTTATAAAAAATAATATAAAGTAATATGCTCATACTTAAAATTATAAAATAATTATAAAAAGTTATTAAATACAAATCTTTTTTGGAAGCACCATTGAAAATATAAATCTTAAATCTATTTTTTAATAAATCCTTATTAATATATGCCATTCCAACTATTGTAAGTATTAATATTCCGACAAAAGATATCATTATATCCAAATATCTTTGCATCATATTTAAAAACAACTTATATTGTTCTGATATTAAATCTTTTGTAAATTGATAGTATCCCAAATTATTTTCTTTTATATATTTTTCAAATTCATTAATTTTTTCTTTTTCTAAATTATCCTTAAAATATATTATATTATTTTCAATATATGATTCCCCTATAGTCTCAAATATTTTATACAAATTTTCATCATATTCAAGTATAAATATAGGTGCACCATTTGCCGTTCTAGAAAATAGTTCTGAAACAGGAAATGATTTATTTGTTATCATTTGCAATGAAGGTAGTTTTATATCTTTATCATAATATCCTTTAATTTTAATTTTAATATCTTTTTTATCATCTAAATAAATGATATCTCCGATTTTATATTCATTTGAATATTTGTTTTGAACTAAAGCCGGCACCAAACCTTCAAATTTTTTCAAATTTATCTTATTATCAAAATGTCTACTTAAAATATTTAATGTAGTTTTATCATACATCATTACATTTTTTTTAGTGTTTGAAAAATAAAAATTTATTTTTTCTCTAGTAAAATCCTTAAAATCATCTGTATGAGTTTCTATATATTCTTTTATTAAACTATAATTTCTTTTTATATCTTCAATATTTGATTTAGAATTATTTTCTTCCCTCTCGTTGTAAATCGGTTTATTCATATAAAATAATCCATTATTTAAAGAACTATTTTTAAGATAATTATATTCTGATATAGCCTCACTCATTTCGTTGATATTTTTAACAGAAAAAAATAGCATAATAAATATTTGACATATGATAACAAAATTTATAAATTTATTTTTTTTCAAAAGCTTTATACTAATCATTAAATTTTTCATAAAATTATCCTTATTTTTTTATTTAATTTTTCATAACAATAAAGAAGAGAATATATTTAATTATTTATTATTTAATAACATTTAAATCTTGTGTTATATCTCCTTCATTATATGCATAAGAATCTGCATCCAAATAATCATATCCGGAAGTATAATTTACATATGCAGCATCGTCATCATTAGTAGTCATCTTTTTTCTCTTAAAAGTACTTAATCCAGAATCACTATAATATATGGAAACATAATTTGTTTTACTTCCTTTACAATACGAATATATCCTTGCATCGTCAAAAGGAACTAATGTCCCATAGTCATAAAAAGCTTCTTGCTTAACACCATTTTTATTATATACTAAATGCTTTTTAGAATTTCTATGTACATAAACCGATTCTGCTTCAACACTATAATTAGTTAATAAAATTATTAAAGCTAAAATAGCAAATAAAATATTTTTTTTCTTCATTATTTTTTGCTCCTTTTTATATGTATATTTATATTCTCTTCTTTTTAAAAAAATTATACAAAAAAAAAAAGAAATCGTTGTCAAAAAAATATTAAATAATAAGCGAATTTCATAAATATAATGGTTTTACAACAAATAATGTTAATGGATAAATTCAACTTCACTACTTGTGCCAATGGGTATTTGACAAAAAACCTAAAAAACTTGCTTAAATTTTCAAATTTTAGTTTGATTATCTAAGCAAGTTTTTGTTTTATACATAACAAAAGTCTTAAATAAATACTCTATCTTTATAAATACTTCTGTAATTTTTTTAAAGCAGACAACATCTTACCTTTTCTTAATTTCATCCGTAATTTTTCAGGATTTTATTCGAAAAAAGCAGATGAAATACGCTTTTTTACAATTTTTGTCCGTAATTACTTTTATCAAAACATATAATTTTTATGCTATCTCCAATGCCATTTCCATCATTTCTGTATAAGCTCTTTCTCTAACTTCCGCTGAATCTTCCCCTTCGCTATTGTCAGATACTGTACAAATACATAATGCTTGTTTCCCATTTTCCAATGCCGACATGTATAGTCCTGCTGCTTCCATTTCAATGCCTAATGTTTGATATTTAATCAAGTTTTCAATCACTCCATTTTCCCATTTTCTGTAAAATTCATCACTTGATAAAACTGTTCCAAAATATGCATTTAAGTTGTTATTTTTTGCATATTCATGAGCTTTTAACACTAAGTCAAATGTTGCTGTTGGTGAAAATTGAATTTCTCCAAATTTTCCTCTAACAACTGATGCCGGTGTATTTGCTGCAGTAGCTACAATAATATCTCTAACTTTAAGATTTGGTTGTAATCCTCCTGCTGTACCTACCCTTATTATTGTCTTCACATCATAAAATACAAATAACTCGTGATAATAAATCATTGCTGATGGAATTCCCATTCCTGAACCCATTACAGAAACTCTTTTTCCTTTATATGTCCCTGTAAATCCTAACATTCCTCTAACATCGTTAAATTGTTCTACATTTTCTAAAAATGTATCTGCTATAAATTTGGCTCTCTTTGGATCTCCTGGCATTAAAACTGTATCTGCGATTTGATCCTTGCTTGTCGCTCCTATATGTGGTGTTGGTATCATTTCTCCTCCTATTTTTTATAATTTTTAATAGATTAGATAAATTATCTTCATCTTATATTTTACCATCTAATATTATTATACGATATTTTCATAATAATTATTTTGATTCATAAAACGCCTTCATTAACTTAATCATCAATAATTGATCTTTTGTTCCTGCCATTTCATTTATAGAATGCATTGCTAACATTGGATTTCCGATATCAATATTTCTAATTCCTGTATTTGTTTCAATAATTGATCCAATCGTCGAACCACCTCTTAAATCAGATCTATTGTGAAAGATTTGCAGTTTAATATCGTTGTCCTTTGCTATATCAAGTAATACAGCTTTACCAAATGCATCTGTAGCATATGATTTTCTTGCTGAATCTTTAATAACCGGTCCCTCATTTAATTTTGGTTTATTTGTCGGGTCAGCCTTTGATATATAATTTGGATGAATTGCATGTGCCTGATCTGCAGAAATCATATATGATTTATAAATTTGATTTATAAAATCTTGTTCATCATTTCCTTGAGATAAAGATATTTTTTTCAAAACATCCTTAAACATAGCACTTGCTGCACCTTGTTGAGTTGATGAACCGATTTCTTCATTGTCAAATCCTACAAATATTTGAGTGCTGTCTGTAGCCTGAGCATTAATAATTGAAACTAAGCCGGCGTGAATCATCCCCAAATTATCAATTTTTCCTGATTGGAAAAATTCTCCATTAACTCCCAATATTTTAGCTTTTTCCCTACTACACAAGAATAAATCATGGCTTAAAATTTCATCCTTAGTAATATCTAATTCTTTTGCTATTAATTCATCTAAATCAAATTCTTCACCTAATCCAACTATTGGAAGTGCTTGTGTCTGTGCATTTGGAACTTTTCCTCTTTCTTCGACAGATGTCATATGTATCGCTAGTGAAGGTATCGTTACTAAATCTTTATCTATATTTAACAACCTAACTTCAGGAGTATATGAAGTCTTGCCTTTAACAAAAACTCTACCGGCAATCGAAAGAGGTCTATCAAACCAACTTTGCAAAATAGGTCCTCCGTATACTTCTGTATTTAATTGTAAATATCCGGATTGTTTAATAATCGGATTTGACTTAATCTTAAACCCTGGAGAATCAGTATGGGCTCCGACAATTTTAAAACCTGATTTTTCATTATTTCCCACAACAAATCCTATTACAGTTGAGTTATTTACTACTAAGTAATATTTTCCTTGTTTTTTTAGTTTCCATCTTTCGGTTAATTCTAATTTTTCAAATCCGTTTTTTTTTAACATTTCAACAGAATTTAATGTTGAATGATACATAGAAACTGACTTATCTAAAAATTTTAGTAAATCATCCATTATCTCTTTATCATTTAATTTCATATTTCCTCCTAAAAAATATAGGTGACAGAAAATCACCTATCACCTAATATTATATCCTATTTTGGGTTAATCCACATACCTAAATTATTTTTTTCTCTAGAAATGTTTACCATGCCTGAATTTGTTTTATAAATGAAATATTCTCCAGGTTGCAAGGTATTTACTTTATTAATTTTTAATAAAGCATCTTCAGCCCTAACATATCCATCTGTTTCTTTATCTAAAACAAACTTTTCATCTTTTTTAAATTTTGAATCCACAGTTGTTTTTTCTTCATCTAAAATATTTTCTTTAGGTTCAGTTATTTTTATATTTGAAACATCTATTTCAATATTTTTTTCTGATTTTTCCTTAAAATCTGATTTGTTTTCAATATTGTCAGTCTTATCCGATTTTTTATTTTTTTCTGATTTATTTGTACTGAAAATATTATCTTTTAGTGATACTTCATCCTTGAAATCATTAATTTGCGAATTACTATTTGTTGCAATTTCTTGTTTTACTTCTGATGAAATTTTCTTTTGACTCTCATGTGTTTCTTTAGCTTTATCAGATTTATCATGTTCTAAAATAACTTTCACACCATCTTTAGGCTTAGTAACCTTAACAACTTCTTCTTTTTTTTCAGATAAAAGTTTTTCCTTTGTCTTTTCTAAAATATTATCATAATCAAAACCTAAATCTTTAATTTCTTCTTTAGATACACCATTTTTAATATATTTATCGACAACATCTTCAACCTTATTATTTGAAGATTTTACAGATTCATGTATGAAATTAGAAACTTTTACTTTATTTATATTTTCATTTGGATTAATCCACAGCCCAGAATTTTTATAGTTTTTTGATAGATTAATCATACCATTAGAAGATTCTAAAACATAGTATCTTCCTTTTGGAAGAGTTTTTACAGAATTACCTTGTTTTTTAGCTTCATTCAAAGAATCATACCCTTTGGTGTCTTCTCTTAAAGTATAATCTCCTACTGGATTTTTTTTCGTTTCATATTTAATTTTTTCAGATTTTACAGTAGTTTTAGAATGTTTTTTTTCTATTTTTATATTTTCGGGATTTATCCATGCTCCCGGCTCACCTTTTGTCATAGTGATATTTACCATACCATTATAACTTCGATAAACGTGATATACACCAGGTTCAACAATAGTAACTCCATTTATAGAGTTTTTAGCATCGTCCGAGCTCATATATCCGTCTAATGATGATTCTATTTTTACCAAATCAATAGATTCACTTAAATTATCTATATTTATATTATATTTTGGATTTATCCATGTTCCAGGTTGATCTTTATCTAAAGTTAAATTAATCATACCTTTTGATTTATTAAAAATATAATACTCTCCTGATAAAACACTATTTACAGAATTTTTTTCTAAAAGTGCATCATCTGAATTAATATATCCTGAAACATCTTCTAATAATACATACCTATCCCCAATATTTGATTTATCATAAAGGTTATTAATATTTAGTTCTATATTATCTTTTGGATTTATCCATAACCCTTCTACATTTTCCTCTTTAGAAATATTCAACATTCCATAAGTTTTCTTGAAAATATAATATTTACCTTTCGGATAAGTTCTTACACTATTTATTCTATTTTTAGCATTTAATGCTTCACTATAAACCTGAACACTATTATTTAGCTTATATTCTTCAGCAAATACTGTTGCTTGAGAAAATAATACTGCTGCTGACAGTGTAACTAAACTCCCCTTTTTTATATAATCTCTTGTATCCATTCTAAACTCCTATAAATTAAACAATTATACTTATTTATAGTATATAATAATATTTTTAAATATGCAAAATTTATTTAAACTTTAATAGTCTTAAACCATTTAATATTACAAGAATCGTTGAACTTTCATGGAAAATTACTCCTGTCGGTAAATCTAAAATTCCAAATAAATTTAATCCAATAAGCATGATTATTACAGAAATTGAAAAAATCATATTTTGTTTAATAATCTTACTTAATTTTTTACTCAATTTAAAACTGTGATATAGTTTATTTAAATCATTTTTAACTATAACTATATCTGATGATTCCATAGCAATTGAGCTTCCACTTCCCATACCTATGCCAATATCAGAATTTGCTAATGACGGAGCATCATTAATACCATCTCCAATCATTGCAACAGTCTTATTTGATGAAATCTTATCATTTATATATTTTAATTTATCTTCCGGAAAACAGTTTGCAACATAATTTTTTATATTTAATTGACTAGCAATTTTTTTAGCAACTTTATCATTATCACCAGTCAACATTTGTACATCTACATTATCAATCGTAAAATTATTTATTGCCTCTAATGATGTTTCTCTAATTGTATCAGCTAAAGTAATATATCCTACTATTTCTTCATCCTTTGATATAAATGAAATAGTGTTATTGTCTTTATTTAATTGTAAAAAATTTTTTTCATCTTTATATGTCTTAAATTCAGGAAAATCACCTATTTTAATATTTTCCATTTTTAATCCACAGCCTGCAACTTCTTGCACTTGAAAATTAATGCCATCTGTTTTAATATTTTCAAATTTTTTTAAAATTCCATCTGCAATAGGATGATTTGAATTTTGCTCAATATAAACTATTGCTTTTAATAATTCATCAGGAATTACATATTCTATAACTTCAAATTCACCATTTGTCAATGTGCCCGTTTTATCTGTAGCTAAAATATCCATTTGTCCTAAAAGTTCCATTGCTCTGGAATCCTTAAATAGAATACCATTTTTTGCACTATTACTTATCGCACTTAATGTTGCCGGTGTAGCAGATGCAACTAAAGCACAGGGGCTTGCAACAGTCAATAATACCATCCCCCTATAAAATGCTTGTTCAAAAGTCATATTTCTAAAATAATATAACATGATTATAAATAAAGGGACAAAAACCAAAACAGAAATAACATATTTGCCTTCTAATTTTTCAAGCATTTTTTCTCTTTTTGAAGTCTTATTTTGTGCATTTTCTACCATTTTTATAATATTTGAAAATACAGTATCTTTTTTTAGTTTACTTACTACCAAATTAAATGAATTCCCTTCATTTATAGTGCCAGCAAATACTTCTCGTCCTTTTTCTTTTGTAACGGGCATTGCCTCACCTGTTAATGATGATTCATTAATACTTACCGTTCTATCTACAATTCCATCAATTGGTAATTGATCTCCCTTTGAAATTAAGCATATATCCCCAATTTGCAAATCATCAGTATTAACAATTTTTGTAGTTCCATCTACATTCAAAACTTTAGCCTCTTGTGGTACATGTTTTATTAATTCATTTATTTCTTTAACTGATCTTCCAGATATATAGTTTTCTAAAACTTCAGCCCCGGCAAAAATCAATAATAACATAGTTCCTTCAGATTCATAATTTATTAAAACTGCTCCAAAAGCAGCTAATATCATCAATAAATCTACATTAAGTTTTTTATCTTTAATAGAACCTAAGAAGGTATTTTTAATAGCATAATATCCCAAAAAAATCATGGCAATGTAAAAGAAATATTTAGCTATATCAACCTTCATAAATTCTAATATAAAGCCTATTACTGTAAATAAAATTCCCAGCAATAAAAATCTCCCTTGTTTTTCCTTAAATAAATAATTCAACATATTTTCGTCTCCCTTAAAAAATATTTTTACAGTTATATAAAAAAATCGCACTGTAGAACGATCGTGCCGTCCCACAGTGCGTTTAATTACACTCTGTTGTCATTACTTCAATGACCGGGCTAATATACAAATATTAGCTTGCTCAAATTTATTTATTTAAATCTATTATACAACAAAAATATAAAAAATCAAATTTTATCAAATTAATTATTAATTTCAATCAATATTATTGTGCTTTCTTATCATCATGGTCGTGATGATCGTCACCTTTATATTCTTTAACTTTTATATTTGGAAACATAGATGTAAGATCTTCATGAGTTATAAATTCGCTTCCATCTTTTGTTTTAATATGATAATGATCTCCATGTTTTTCAATTGACTTAATATCTTCTTCTTTTAATTCTGTTGGCATATCCTTATGATCATGTTTCTTGTCATCTTTGTGATCATGTTTATGATCATCTTTTTTGTCATCTTTATGATCATGTTTCTTGTCATCTTTGTGATCATGTTTATGATCATCTTTTTTGTCATCTTTATGATCATGTTTTTCAGTCACTGTTTCTTTAATTGTTTCTTTTGGCTTATTAGCTTGACATCCTGCAAAAACAACTGATATAGCTAAAACTAAACTTAATAATTTTAATTTTTTCATACTAACTCCTTTTTAAAATGATAATGATTCTCATTACTACTATAGTATATATCAAACAAAATTATTTGTCAAATTTTATATACAACTAAAAAACGTTGGAATATAAGCGTTCCAACGTTTTGTAATTTGTATGATATTATCTCTTTGAGAATACACTTATATGCATTTCTGCAGTTTTCAAGTGTTTTTGTAGGCTACTTGTAGGCTAACTTTTATCTAATCTAACTCTTTTTTTCTTTGTTCTATTAAATTTTCTAATTCTTGAATCTCTTCCAAAGTTGCATTTAATATATATTTTCTGCTCCTGATCTATTTCTAATATGATTCATTTTATCCTTATTTTTTTATTCCATTTAGTTGATGCTTTTAGTTGAGATTCTGATGTTTTATTTTCCATTTTCCCTCCTATCTAAATATTAAATATAATATTAAGAAAAATATTCCCCATCCAAAAATTCCAATTACTTTTTCTTTAGTAGTTGTTTTTCTAATTTTGGTTTTTATTTTCACTGCTAACTCCTAATACTTTTATATTATTATGTTATCAGATAATATTTTATTTTTAAAACAAAAAAAGAGCCTATATCAATTAAGATACAAGCCCTATTTTTATTAAAATCTTATCTCTTCAATTTGTCCGTCTTTATTAACTTTCAACAATGCTTCTTCTAACATTTTTCCATTGTCATCAAATTTATACCATTTTTTATTAATTTCTCTAAATTCATTTGATATCATATTGCCATTTTTCGAGTCTAAATAATACCACTTATCTTTATACTTAACCCAACCGGTTTTCATGTAACCTTTTTCATTAAAATAGTACCATTTATTATTTATTTTTTCCCAAGCATTTTTTGTATACGTTCCGTCAGCGTGTCTATACCACCAACCTTTCGCATCTTTTATCCATTCTGATTTTTGTATTTTTTTTGAGTTATATTGCCTATTTTTAAATCTATTTGGATAATCTCTATAATCAATATTTAGATCGATTTTCCCATTATATCCTTTTACTCTTCCTTCTGATGTGTATTGCCACATTCCCGCATCACCATAGCCATTATATCCTCTATAATCTGCTACCCATACAGCATGATCTAACTGTGACATATCCATGTTATTATTAAACCATGATGTAGATGCGTATATACCTGCAGAATATCCATTTTTTTCAATCTCTTCACAAAATGCTTTAGCTACATTTGTAAGTTCGCTTACTGATAAATGTTGATGTCCAATTCCATTATCACTTCCTGAATTTTCGCTATCAAAATATATTGGATATTTTATATCCAAATTATATTTTTTTATAATATCTAAACAAAATCTAGCTTCTTTCTTTGCGATTGATTCTGACATTGCTGTTGAGAAGTAATACAATCCTAAATTTGTTTTATTTCTTAAATTCCTAATATGTGTAGATAATAAAGAATCTTCATTACATTCTGTACCAGTTCCCCAACCAGTGAATCCAGCTCTTAAGATTACACCGTCTATATTTTTTGCGAATACATCATAATCAAAATTATCTTCGCTATTCCATACAGATATATCTGCTACTTTTCTTTCTGCCATATTTCACTCCTTTTTATATAAATAAGGAACTAGAAATTTTACTTCCAGTTCCTATATATTTTTTAATATTTAATTAAAAATTAGGCATATATTTATATGCTTAATCAAAAAAACTATGCTTAAAATCCATTTTATTGCTTATTATTTTCTATCTCTTTTATAAAATTATTAAACAGTGTAATATTTATTCCCATTTTTTGTAAATTTTCTAAAATTGATTTTAATTCCATTAGTAAATATCCTAGGTATAATACATATACTAAAGTTGCTCCAACCGCATTAGGAATAATTACCGAAAGCGGAATAAAGAAAATCATTACAATAATACTTATGAGCTTTCTTAAAATTCCATTAATTCCTTTTTTGCTTTCAAATTTTATATCTGGATTAATTTTTGCTGCAATTGTTCCCGAAACAAAATCAATTATCATAGCTATCGCTATTAATGTTAATATAAAAATTACTTTATTGTCTTCTGTAGCTATTAAGTGTCTTAAATATTCAAACATGTGTACCTCCTATTTTATTTTTTTACTTTTGGGATTAATATCCATCTACTATCTCTACCTGGTTCTGCATTATCTGTAGTTACTGACGCTTTGTATAAATTATTTATCCACTTAACATAAGTACCGGCCTTAAAAGTTTCGTCTCTATTCCAAAATGTTGCATAATCATAGTTTTTTGTATATTCTTCATTTTCATTTTCTTTTGTTACTTTAGATACTTTTTCCCAAGTTTCGGAATTTATGTTCGGGATATCATCATAATCAACAACCTTTTCTTTTAATTTGAATCTATAAAATTCATTATTATATTCAACTAAATCATCTTTTACATATTTCACTCCTGTATTGAATCTAGGAACTAAACCTTTTAATTTATCAATGTTATCCGTTGATTTTTTTATTTCTTCTTTAAGAAAATTAGAAATTATTTCTTCTTTTTTTTCATCTACACTTTTTAATGCTTCAACTTTTTCTATTATTTTTTCAATTTCTTTTTTTAATATTGATCCAGTTACAATTTTTCCATTATCTTTTTCAGCAGAAAAATAATATTTATCTTCAACCATATCTTTAGTTATTGTTATGTTTCTCATTTTTAATCTCCTCTATCATTTTTTTTATTTCAGAAATTTCTTCTTTTAATTTTTTGTTTTCTTCAT
Source organism: Helcococcus sp. KG196 (assembly GCF_046035495.1). Taxonomy (NCBI): domain Bacteria; kingdom Bacillati; phylum Bacillota; class Tissierellia; order Tissierellales; family Peptoniphilaceae; genus Helcococcus; species Helcococcus sp. KG196. The sequence continues at coordinate 19,301 of NZ_JBFNFI010000021.1, read as the reverse complement.
CTAATTCCTTAACTCCTTTAAGTGCAAGGCTTGCTAACCTTAGCGTATCTAGCTTAAGTATATCCCCATCTTCATATACAAAACTTTCATCTACTTCTTCAACTTCTTGAGCTATAAGTCCAATAATTGTATGTTTTGCATAGAATTTTCCCTTTTTCCAATCGTATTCTCTAAATCTTAATTTAGATATTATATCAATAGCATTATGTGGAGTGTCAATGATATTCTCTTTTAATTTTCTATCAGACGACTGATTTTTCACAACTTTCCATAGAGAGTAAGTAGTATTATTGTATTCATAATATATATCGTTATTATCTCCACCAAATCCCAATGCTACATTTTTAGACTCCCAAAATCCAATGCTTGCATAATCCTCACCTCCATGCTTACCTCTGTTAAATTTAATATATCCTATCCCCTTAATATCAGCATAACCTCTGATTGACATTAAAAAATCGTTAGAATCTTGCGGAAGTGAACCACTTGAAAAATCGTCATCTTTATATATATAGAGACCTTGTGGAATGAACATGCCTGATTTTTGTTCAATTTTACGTCCCACAATTTGAAGACCAATTCCTCCTTTAGATGCGAGTGATCTTGGAACATTGATTTGAAGCCCATTAGTAGTAGCTTGAATTTTTCCATATTCTCCAACTTCAATTATAGAACCCGATTTTATTCTTCCTTGTATTTCTGCTTCTCTTGCTGTTAATTTACCGTTTTTTCTCACCACAAAATTATAAATATTTTCATTAGCAATTCTTTTATACCCAGCCCAAAATACAGCTTGATGTTCTGAATTTGCCGCAGTTCCTATTCCTACAGATTCATCTCTTGGCATAATATAATTTTTAGAAATGTACCAATTCCCAAGCCTTCCCTCGTCTGCTTTTAAAAATCCTTTTATAATAAATTCTTTTGCAATAGCTTCTATTTGTGTTGATGATAATTTAAATGACGTAAATTTAGAATCGATTCTCGTGTTATTCCTATCATATATGTCTCGACTTACTTTTAACTCTATTGAGTTTTGCAGTTGTTTAAGTTCAGAAGAGTATTGTTGTCTGAATTGTGTATAGTCAGCATCTTTCCCATCTTCACCTTTAATTTTTGTCCATTTATATCTATCAGGATAAAAACTATCATATTCGTTGAAGTCTGTATATTGGCCAATGTATGATTTACCCGCACTGTCAGATATGCTGAACCCTCTTCTTCCATCTTCGCTGTTAGCGTATGCTATATGAAGATAAGGGGTCTTGCCATTTTTCCCCGGAGCCCCTTGAATCCCCTTAGTTCCATCCGCCCCTTTGATTAAACTCCATTTATATTTATATGGGTTTTCGCTATCTTTTTTCATGTCGTCTACATACATCCCGATATATGATTTGCCTCTACTATCAGATATGCTGAAGTCTTGTCTTCCATCTTCGCTGTTAGCGTATGCTATATGTGTATATGAAGAAGTTCCATCCGCCCCTTTGATTCCATCTTTACCATTTTCACCTTGTAATCCTTGAAGCCCCCTAGGTCCTCGTTCTCCTCTTAGTCTACTCCAAATATATTTTTGGTAATCTTTAGATTGTTCAGAATTGTTATCTACTAATATTCCTATATACTCCCTTTCACCTGGTTTAAGACTAAAATCAAGAGAACCATCTGCATTCCTTGCATATGCAATATGAACATAAGTGCTTACTCCATCTTTTCCGTTTATTCCTGGATCACCTTTTAAAATCGCTTTATTTGCTGTTACATATTCTGTGACTTGACCTTTTACCGAACTTATTATACTTTTATTGGAAGATAAATCAAGAGACTGTCCAACATCTGACGCTAGTTTGTTTGCGGTTATAGAATTTGATATTAATGATTGTCCATGTATCCCATCCCCAGTTATTGCACTTTTCCATACCCATTCATTATCTGTTCCTTTTTCATTTGAAATAAGTACTTGACCGCTACCCACATATGTTGCTTTTGTTGGATTTTCTTCAATTGGCTTATTAAATGAATACAAACCTGCTGGAAAATTAAATTTATTTCCTAATTTAAGGTCATAAGTGTAAGAATCTTGATTAAAAAATGCAATAGATGTATTTTTTATAATACTATCCATTGCACTTGTCATCTCTTCTTTAATTTTTTGTTCACTTTCAGCTATTTCATTTTTAATTGAATCAGTAAATTTTGATGTTATGTCTCCAAATGTAAATTCAATTCCATTTAGATAAACAACCTTTATTATTCTTTTATATCCTCTAAAATTTATATGATCATCGATTATTGGTACTTCATCTCCAAAATCACAATCAATATGAAGATTTGCTGCATCAACTGTATACTCAATTTTAGGTTTAGAACGAATTTCTAATTCTTTTTTTGTGGCTCTTAAAAGTTCTTGTTTATCTTCAATATTTTCAAAGATAACTGTATCGAAGTAATGATTTTTATGTCCATTTTTACCTATTCCATAAGTGTTTAATGCTTTGACATTTTCTACATATTCTTTTCCATTATTTATACTTTCAAACGATAATCTTCTACCATATCCGCCATTTTCAGTTTCTTCACCTTTTCCATAGCCGTAAAGACCTGTAATTATTGGCTCTGCTCCGACTTTTCTTGTGAATTTTTTTATATTTTTTCCAAACTCTAATCTTGAATTTGCTACATTTCCTATTTTTTTTATTACAACAATTCTTTTTGTTATATTTTCTCCTGCCGCTTCAAATTTTGTTTCCCACTCAATATCATAGTCCTTAACAATTTTTTCAAATGCTTCAATCACATTTATTCTAAAAAAACTGTTTGATTGATTATATGTTTCAGAATATGATCCAAACTCTAATTCCCACCTTGTATTTTCAAAAATACTATTTAATGCGACTTTATATGAGCCTTTTGGTCTCTTATCTGATATATGTGTTCCTTTTAATTCAATAATTGAGTCTTGACAAAAATAAGAATGAATATAACCATTTTCTCTTTCATATTCAGTATCTTTAATTATAAATTCATATATCTTACCTTTTTGTAAGTATACAACTCTATATCCTTTTCCAAATTCCTTAACTGATTCAAACTCCAATGTATTAAATTTTCCAAATTCTCGTGTAAATTTTGGATTAACATCTACAATATCTATTTGATTTTCGTTTCTATCATAAATAAATATCATGCTAATACCTCTCTATACTTAATTACTCCAGATGCTCCTGTACAACTAAATGTATTTGAACCAACTTTTAATTCAAAAAAGTTTGATTGAATATCTATTGGAGCATGAGCATCATTTTGTATAACTGTTTTATCTTCAAATGACACATATATTTTATGGATTGTTGATTTTGGTTTAATAATAAAGTTTTCTCCACTTTCAGAATGTCCTATTTGCACTTTATTTGTGGTTGGTGTTAGTTCCATTTTAAAGTATTTAGTACTTTCTATTCCTTTATAGTTAAGAACTCCATTTATTTCTTTTGTTTTCTCTTCGGTAAACCAATTACCACTTAATGACTTATATGTAACAGTAATTATTCCTTGATACATTTCTCCATCATCTACATCTTCTAAAATTACATTTGTATATCTACCATCAATTTCAATCCACTCTGTGGATCTTGTATATAATTTTTCAATTATAAATTTTTCCACTTGATGCTGTAATTCGATTGGAAATTTGCACAAATCTTTTAATAACATTGTTACTGATATTAATTTTGAAGTCTTAAAATTGCCATTATATTCTTCTGTCTCCTCTGCTCTTTTAATATATTTATTTGTTTTTGAAAAAAGTGGATAAGTTACACTTGTAACAATTACCCACTCTGTAATATCTATTCCATTTTTATTAAATGAATGCATAACTTATCCCCTTTGTTGAAATAATCTAAATTCTTTATCAATATATGGTGCTAAAATTTTAGAAACATTTTTTCCATCTATATATAAGTTATTGTCCTTATCTAAGATAGCAAGTAATACCTCTATAATTTTTTGTAGCAACACATTATCTTTTCCACTATTCCAATCTATCATTTCTTGTAACTTGCTGATTGGTGTAACTGCTTCCGGTCCTTTTTCTCCAACACCCTTTACTCCATAAGGAGTATTAAATAGAGTTGGCTTATCAAAAATTCCACCTTTTTCATACCAATCAACAGATAATTTTGGTACCCCTTCCGACAACCATTTTAGCGGGTTCATTGAACCTTTAATGCTAAAATGTGGCATTGGAATTTTCGGCCACTCAAATTTAAAGTTAAATAGTCCTTTAATTGTGTTAATTGCATTTGATATAAAGTTTTTTGCAGCATCAATAGGAGTTGTTATTGCAGATTTAATCCCATTCCAAATAGATGTTGTTACATTCTTTATACTTCCCCATGCACCACTTATTACACTTTTAACTACATCAACCGCACCTGTTACATAAGATTTTATTGTATCCCATATTCCTGTGAATATTTGTTTGATACCTTCCCATGCACCTTTCCAATCACCTCTTATTACTGCTGTTACAGTTTTAATTATTCCTTGTATTACTGTTAGCACTCCACTTATTACACCTTTGATCATATTGAATACTTTGGAAACATAATCAAGTATATAACTTCCAAACATATCCCAAGCCCATTTAAATACAGCAATAAATCCATCTAATACTGCTTTTATTCCATCAAATACAACTTGTATATATTCTTTTATTTGTCCCCAATTATCTTTAACCCATTGGATTACACTTTGAATTGCAGGTAAAAGTATTGTATTAAATATTCCTATCAAGAAATTAATTGCAGCACTTACTCCATCAAATACAGTTTTTACAACTGTTTCAATAGTTACCCAATTATCTTTAAAAAACTGAATTATATTTTGAATCGTTGGTACAAAATATGTTTGAAATATATTAACTGCATTTGTTACAAAATTTCCTATTGCTGTAAATACAATTCCTGCAACATGCTGTATCGTTGGCATATTTGATATTATACAATCTGCAAATTTTTGCATAATAGGCATAACCATTGTACCTATGTTTGTAACAACCATTCCAAATGAATCTTTTAAATTAGCCATTGTATCGCCAAATTTCATACCTGCATCAACAGCATCATCACCCATTACTAAGCCTAAGTCATGTGCTTCTTTTCTTAATTTTTCTGTTTCTTCTGCCGACATTGCGAGTATTGGAGCCATTTCACTTGCAGATTTACCAAGTAAATCATTTGCTAATGCTGCTTTTTCTGCTCCATCTGGCATTTTTTGTAATTTCTTTACCGTTAATTCAAATATTTGTTCTGGTGATTTTCCTTTTAGATCATCAATAGAAACACCAATTCGATTAAATGCTTTTGTTGCAGATTTACTTCCATTTATTGCATCATCAATTGACCCTGTTAGTTTTTTCATGCCACCTTGTAAAGAATCAATGTTCATACCTGATTGAGACATTATATGATCCCATTCCTGGAAACCCTGTCTCGATAACCCAAGTTTCAATGACATTTTATCAATTCTATCAGCTGTCTCTGCTGATTTATTTGCTACTCCAAGTAAAGCAGCTCCTCCTGCAGTTGCTGCTGCTACTAATCCGGCTCCCCATTTCGCAACAGTTTTTATTCCTCCACCAAGTGCTTTTGATAGTTTTCCAACAAGTCCATCTGTCTTTGAGATTGAGTCATTTGCTTTTTTATTGTCTACCATTATCGATCCAAAAAGTTTAAATAGTTCCATAAACTCACTCCTTTATACTATCTAATATTTTCTTTACTTTACTTAATATCTCTTCTTCACTTCTAATATCAGTCCTATTAGATGATTTAGGTGTTACCATTTTTTTAAATTCATTAAAACTTATCTCACTTTGATATGGTATCCATCTTTCCATCATTATTTCGTTCATTAATCTATCATTCATTGCTATAAGCATCTCTTGTGCTTCTAAAAAATCAAGATTAAATATATATTCCGGACTACTATACTGTGAAAAAATTAAATCTAATTGCTTTCCCCACTCAACTTCTGTGCTAAATTGAAAAAACGCAATAACCCTTCATCATCTTTCAATTTCATAAAGTAATCAACCGCATCATTCAAATCTAATTCAAGAAATTCTTTTTTTGTAATTCCTTCGTCTTCAAGAAGTCCTGACATAAAGTCTGCTATATCATCTTGTACTGTTGAATAATTTTCTGCTAACTTCAAAAAAAGAGAGGCACCCAGTGCCTCTATGTCTGTTACTTTTGTATCTTTATCAATTCTCAATTCTAATTTTTTTAATATTTTTGATGCTTTTCCTGCATCTTGAAATTTTAATTTTCTCATTCTATGCTCCTACTCCAATTTTTGGATAATAAATAGCAAATGGTACTTCATTCATTTTAGCCATATCAAAATGACCTATAAATTCTAATCCACTTGTTAATTCCCCTTTATCTTCAAATGATAAATCTAATCCAGAAGTATTTAATGCATTAAATACTTGAATAATAACCGGCTTATCACTTCCGGAAACTGTACCTACCCATGTTATATTTTCAATATAATCTTCATCCTTTAAGCACATTTTCCCTTTAATTACATCATATCCATTTTTGTTTTTTACAGCTTCTGTTGTAGCAATTCCAAGCCCATCTTTTAATAAACTTGCTGAAATTTCAACAACATTTGCATTCATTGTTACTTCCCATGATTTAAGAAGTTTAGTACCTTTGATTGCACCTCTCATACCATCTAATTCTATATCTCTAAAACTTGGTATTGCCTTAAATTTACCCCCACCTTTTGTTGCACCAATTAATTTTCCAGCTTGTACCGCTGTTTCAAATGTATCAGTTTCAACATTGTAGTTCTTAAAAAATGCTCCTGCATCTAAAACTAAATTTTGTGGCGTTTTTGATGTAAGACCGGATATTACTTTGCAATTATTCATTACTTCCCCTTTCTTGCATGTATTTGAAATATACATGTCTTTCTTCTTAATGTTTTATCTTCATTTTCTATTGTTCCTGTACTGATGTGCCATACTGAAAAATGTATATATTCATCTGTAAAATAGAATCTATTTAATTTATCTTCTATCTCTTCTGCAATTTCATCAACATTTTTTGATAAAGTATTTTTATCCCATACATCAATATCTAATGTTATTGTATGTAGTCCTTGTGAGTAATAATCTGTAACAAATGTTGCTACCACATGAGGATATATTTTCTTTTCTGGCATCACATCAAATGCTAATTCAGAGATAGGATCTATTAATTCTTTTATAACTTCTTTGATTTTTCTAATCATTGTATCCCTCTCCCTTTTCTGGTAATCCATTGTCTGTCTTTGGATTTTCTTTATTCAACTCACTAATATATTGGGCTTGTATCTTATTTATTTCCGGAATATTATTATTAACTACATTTCTAAGTACCGCATATTTTGGATAATTTGAATCTCCTAACTCTTGTTGTGTCATAAAGTTGTGATTCTTGTATCCAAGTATTAAATCTAAGTCTTTTTTTCTTGCCCAATAACTTATAGTGTTAAAGGAGTTTTTTTTCATAAACACTCCTTTTCTTGGTCTTATCATTCTACCTTTTGAATAGTTAGGCTTATAGATTGTAGTTAATTCATCAGCAACTTTCCTTCTAATGTATCTTCCAACATCTTTATTAGCAGCCATTATTAACTCTTCAATTGTAAATTTTACATGATCAACATTGCTTGTAAATATCACTCCATCTTTTTTAGTGATTTTCATACCTGCATTTGGTTTACTTGCCATGTTCTACACCACCTGTACAATTTATTTCAAGTTCTGTACCTATTCTTTGTGTATTAATAACTTTCCATCTCTTGCCTTCATATTCAAGTTCTTCTTCGTTATCATAATCATAATAATCTGATAATCTAAATCTAACTTGCCTTTCAAATCCTTGCGACATTGCTTGCAGTGTTTCGGATAAATATATTCTATCTAATCTTCCAAATACATCTCTTCTAACTTCTTTGACTACCGTATCACCATACTTATCAATCTCTTCTTCTTTTTTTGAGATTAGTGTAATTACTTCTGTATACATATTAATTACCTTCTTTGTAGTCTTTGCTTAAACTCATAGAACTTGCTAAGTCATAGTACGCTTTCATATATCTTTCTGCTTGATTTTCAAAGTTGTATTGCCATCTTAAATATAGTTTAATTGCTTTTTGAACTAATTGATTATCAAGGTTAGGATTAACCCCTAACCTCTTCAAATCTAATTCACAAGAAGCAATATTGTCTTGAATATCTGCATCAAGTTTATTGTGACTAATTCTTAAATCAGTCTTTGCTTTTTCTAACATTTCTCCTCCTATTTAGAGGGCTTTGTACCTCTTTTTGATGTTCTTGTTTTTTTAGGAGTATCTGGTTTTGGTGGTTCAATTACATTTTCTTCCACTTCTTCTGATTCCACTTCTTTATGTTTTGTATTTTCAACATCAAATTCTATAAAATCTTCTGACTCTTCAACTTCATATCCAAGTTTACGAGCTAAAATATCTTTAGCTCGTTTTTCATCATTAACTTTAATTACTTGTCCTCTTGTAAATTGTCTATTTGGATTATTAATGTCATATATTAATGCTGTGGTAATTTTAATCAACATACTATACTCCTTCTGCAACTGTAATTAATGCACCTGCTTTATCATTTGTCATTGTACCTTCTCCAATGATAATTCCTGATATTGTGTGTACATGTTTTTTAATATCTTTATCTCTTTCAATTAATAGTGGTTGTACTTCGTTAAAGATAAATTGATTACCATCTAAGATTAGTATTTCTTTATCTCCAAGTGCATCTTCTAATTTGATTTCACTTCCAAGTAGTCTACCATTTATTCCATTTGCATAATCCGGAATAAATGCTTGTCTACCTTCTTCGCCAGGTAATGAAACAATGCTTCCAAATAATGTTTTATTATTTGCATACACTCTTGTTTTTGTTACTCCTTTTAATTCTCCAAATGCATTTGTTATATCATCCAAACTCAATTTAGCTTTTGTTGTAATCTTATTTGATGTATTTAAGTCTTTTTTGATTTGTGCGATTACTTCTTTAGCAACTGCAGATGATAACCTATCTGAAATTTCTTTTGCTAAATATGTTTCAAATGCTGGTATTGACATCTTATTTAATCTATAAGAAATATCAATATGTTTTGAGAAATCTTTACCACTTAAAGTTACATTAACAAATGTATTTTGTTCGTCATCATTTGCTTCACCTTCGTTCACAATTTTTGCATCACCAGATGTAATTTCTGTATGTTTTACAATTGTAATTACTGTACCTGATCTTAAATATTGAATATCTGCTAAAATTGGATGGCTTTCTTCCATATTTGAGTATATTTTATTTTCTAAATCCTTTGGCAAAACTTGTTCTGTATTTGAAGTAGTATGAGTAAATGCTCTTGTTTCTTCTTCTGTTAGTTTTTCACCTAATAAATTTTTTAGAAATGCATTTCTATATAGTTGTTCTTCGTTTCTTTCCATATCTCTATCTCCTTTTTCTTCTGGTGTAAATTCTTTAATTACTTTTCCTTTTCTTCCTTCAATAATGTCATTGTATAATGTATCTCTTCTTGCTTTTTCTTGTTCAAACAAGTTCAATTTTTCTTCAAGGCTTCTTTTTTCTTCAATTAATTTGTTTGCCTTTTCTTCTACTTCATCAACATTTACTTCTGTGTCTTCTTTTTCAAGTTCAGTTTGTAAGTCTCCTAATTCTTTAATTACTTGACCTAATCTTTCTAATATTCTTTCCTTATCCATTTAATTCTCCTTGTAATTTTATTTTTAGTAACAACTTTCTTTTTCGCTCTTCAAATCTCTCCGTTTGAAATTCATCAATCACTCCGTTAATGAATTTACGAGCATTTATTACCGTGTCATTATTCGCTGGTATTCCTACCGCAGACACATCATAAACTTTTTTAATTGAGTCATGAACTATTGTTCTTGTTTCTTTACTGAAATGATATTCTCCAGTTCTAAAACTCCAACTCATTTTTGTAACTAACCCCTCTTTTATCTCGTAGTACAGTTCTCTTGCTGCTGCACTCTTCGATAAATCAGCTCTTATCAACATTCCAATATCATCAAATGTTACAGTTAATGTTCCATTTGTTCCTCTTGCTAACACTTTTCCTTGATGATCGTAAAGAAATATAATATCCGACATGTCTGCATTCTTAAATGCATCTTTTCTAAACTCTTCAAATACTGTTCCTTCTTCATCTTCATAATATGGATATGGTTCAAATTTCATAGCATATCCTTCAACTATAAATCCTGATTCATTTTCTTTTTCACTTCTAACTTCAAAAGGTTTCAATTCTCTAAATTGTCTTGTTTCTAATTTATGTTGTGGAATTACTGTCATCTTCTACCTCTATTTCTTCATGTTCTATTTTATCGGAATCTAATTTAACCGTTTCCGAATATTCTTTTCTAATATAGTATTTGTCCCCACCTTCAACCGGTGGCATATTATATATTCCTAATCCTTGATTGTGTGTTAAAAACCCTCGATCAAATAATTGTGTAACTGTGTTTAATTTTTCTTGAGGTGATAAGTATTGCAATCTATTTGCTGTAAATAAAACTGAATTTCCATTTGCTTGTTCTCTTTCACTAAATGTCATGTTCGTATGAATTAATGATGCACTAATCGCAAAAGGTTCAATTTTTCCCTCATAATATGCAGCCCATTGTTGTGAATTAAAATTATTTGTTAGTATAGATTCATTTGTTCCAAAATGAGCAAATACATTGTCTTTAATTTGTCTCATTTGTTCAGCATCAACATTGTATGGTCTTGATACAACTTGTTTTACTTCCTTATACTTCGTATCAAATAACATTACTCCTGTTTCATTACTTGATAAATTTTGTTCGGCAAATCTTTTTTGTTCTTTTTGTACATCACTATCTTTTATTATGTTTGCCAACTGTGCCATAAACCTAATTGAAGCACCGTTTTTTATTGACTCTATTATTCCTTGATTTTGATGATGTAATAAATCAAGAGTAGGATTCATTGTTCTATTTCCCTCTCCAAATAATTCATCTTCAAATTGAAATTGATTCATGATTCCAATGTCACTAAGTTTTAATACTTTCTTTTTGTTTAAGAAATAAAAAGTAATATAATACTCATTTTGATATTCAACAATATTTGAATTTTTTGGAATAATTGGATAATAACCATTTATTTTATCTGTTAATTCATCAAATGTTGGTATTATTAAAGCATTGTTTGTAACTTCTCTTATCGTTGCTAATCTATACAAGTATTTTGAAGTGTCCATTAGATCATTGGCTTTTGTTCCAATTCTTTTTGCAAGTCTTTGATTTGCACTTCCTGTTATTTCTATATTTAATTTGCTGCAATGAGTTGCGAATGAATGAATAACACTTCTTGTTAAATCCATTTCGTACACACTACCCTCAAATGTAGTAAAGGCTGGAGTATATCCATTTATCATTTCAAAATATTCATTTATCAATTTTTCTTGCTTTTCCTTTTTGGGCTTATTAAATATATTTTCAAAAAATCCCATAATTTTTTCTCCTGTTATATTAAGTTCATATAGTCATCAAAATGATTTTTATATGTTACATATGCATCTAATAAAGATGCGGTACCATCAATTCTTTTAAGTGATGAATGACCTTTTTTAGGTTGTATATTCCCCTTATTATCTTGTTGAATAACTGTATTTCCAAGACACCATTTTGTGATAGGGTTATTATTGTAATTTATTTTCTTTGCAATAATATCGGCTTCTAATTCTTTCATTGGATTAGATAAAGTCTTATATACTTGTCTAATCTCTTCAACTGAATTTTCGCCATATTCTTCTTTGTATCTCTTCATAAGGATATCTGCACCCCATGCATCAAATCCATTCCAAATTGGGATGAAGTCATTTTCTTTTGCAAATTCTTTTGTCCATTCAAATAAAAATTCCTGGTCTATTTTATTTCCCGGACAATATGTTACAAGACCTCTTTGTTCCCATTTATCGTAAGGAACTTTATCATTTTTTATTTTTCTTTCTGCTACATCTTCTGCAATAAAATATTGTTGATAAACATATATCATTGGATCATCTGGTATACGGAATAGATATGATATACATGTTAAATCTGTTGTACTTGATAAATCTAATCCACCAATTACATAGTTTGGTTTTAATTCTTTAATACTAAATGTACTTTCATTTCTTATATCATCAAGAGATAGCCAACTGCTTGTATCAGTTTCTCTTATATTGCAATTTTTTGTTAAAAATGATTTTAGATATAATGTTGGATTACTCAATGTTTTTTTCCATTCATCTTTTAGCGATTTCTCATTTCTAATTGTTCCTAATCCCGGATTAGCTTTAATTAAATTTTTAAAATCTCTCCATTCTGACTTATTGTCAAGTTCATAAATAAAAAATATACTTCTTGGGTCTTCAAATCCCTCTTGTGTTAATATATTCTCTGCTTCTTCGTAAATCTCATCATATAAATCCTCTCTAATTGTTCCGGCAGTTGATGTTATAAGTGCTAATGGTTGTTCCCTATTATCCATGCCTTGATACATTATGTCATAAAGTGGTCTACCATTTTTCCATTGATGAATTTCATCCATAGCAACAAAATGTACATCTAATCCATCAAGTGTATCACTATCACTTGCCAGCGGTTTGAACTTCCCATCATTAAATTCGCTTACTATCTCTGATACTAATGTTTTTGTATATCTTCTTAAATGTGGATCTTTTCTAATCATCTTTTTAGAAACATCCCAAATTATTTTTGCTTGATCTTTTTTTGTAGCAACCGAGTAACATTCTGGTCCACCTTCTCCATCGGCAATTTGCATATAACTTCCTATTGCACTTGCAAGAAGTGATTTACCATTTTTTTTTGCAATTATTAATACAGCCCTTTTTGTTCTTCTCAAATGTGTTTTTTTATATACTATTCCAAATATTGCACCAATAAATGCTTTTTCCCATAAATCTAAAACAACTAATTGTCCTGCTGATTTCCCTTTAATGTTTCTACAAAAATTTTCAATGTATTCTATAGCATGATTTGATTTTTTTGAATTAAAATAGACATCACTTTTTTTATCTGTGATGTCTTTAATTAATCTATTAATTTGTATTTTTATTTTTATTCCACTCTTTTTTGGATGCTTTTTTATGTAGTCATGATATTCTTTTATTGGATTATAGTTTTCTGGATATTGTATCATTTTCTTTGAATAAATTGACCTAATAAATCAATATTTTTATCACTTTTTATATTATTTTTGTTAATAATTTCATCCAATTGTTTTAGAGTAGCATTATATCTCTGTACCATCGTATTATATGATTTAAGTGCTGGATTTTCCCTCATTATAGAGTATTCTCCTTGTATCATTTCTGTTACAACACCACTTTCATTAATCTCTTCTTTCAAATCTTCGAGAGTTACTTTCATAAATCCCAATTCTTCGATTAAATTCATTGACATTTGTTTATCTTCAATACTTAAATCTTTAGTAAACTTCTTGAATTTACTAATCTCTTTCTTAATTCTTTTTTCTTTTTCTAAGTCCATAAAAGTATCTCTCCTTTCTTATAAAATTTGAAAAAGTCTTAAAAAGTTTTTTTACTTTTTTATTTTTTGGGGTGGGGGTTATGCGAAAATACCTGCGTGTTACACAAGGGTTGGACGTCGCAAAGGAACAGTTTTTTTGTAAAATATTTAGTGGGGGCTATACTCTTTTATAATTTTTTCCCATTCTTTTTTATCTGGTCTTGAAATATCCTTGTATAACCTATCTATACACTCTTGTATTGTTGTGTCCATGTTAATTATTTTGTAATCATACATTGAACATTGCTTCAATAAACTATCTGTTATGTGTGTAACTATAATATATGCATCCCCTATTGTGATTGATTTTAATGAATTTATAAACTGATACCTTAGCCTTAATATAAAAGTTACAATACCATTTTTATTTACTGTATGATATTTTGAGTATGTAAAAGCTCTTGCTATCTCATCTGAGTCAAATACAATATCCTTTTCTTTTAGATTGTTTTTTACATATGTTGTTTTGCCACTACAAGGTGGTCCTGTAACTATATATAGTTTCATCTTTTCAACTCCTTAAATATTGGCTCTCCATCTTCATTAAAAAATACACTTCTGTCATTATCACTAAATGTTTTCATGTTATGGCATTCTTTACAAAGATACTGTAAGTTATCATGATTTAATGATATTTCCGAATCATTTACATTAGCCCCATTTAATTCAATAATATGGTCTACTTCTTTTCCTAACCTATCACCACATATCTCGCACATTCCGCCATCTATTAATATTCTTTTCCCAATATAACTATCTTTACATGTTTTCCATGCTTTTCTTTGATAAAATCTATTATTTTCTATTGTGTACTCTCTCATATATTTACCTCTTACAAAATAGACAAGAAAAAAGAAAACTTCAAATACAAAAAATATGAAGGAAATTTGTGTGATATTTTTTGAAGTTGCCCGAAAAATTGTTGTATTAAATTGTCTATATTTTTACAATACTAGTATAGCACCTTTATTTTTCCCTGGTGTTGCAACTTTTTTTATTTTATTAAATTTTATTAAAATATTTCTAAATCTTTTGCTACTTGATATATAAATTTACTCTTCCATCTCCCATATGTGCTTCTATCTGCATAAATAGGATATGGAGTATTATATAATATGTTATTCCATATACCTTTCCTGTATTCTTCAGGAATACTCCTTAGTGCATTATCTATTACATTGATTTGAATTAAATACTTATCCCTTTTAATTACTATATTTTCTGTTGGCTTAATTATTTTATTTGTACTTTGAACTTTGTTGAAGTTAGGATCTGGAGATTCTTCTAAAAGACTACTACATATATCTTTGAGTCTGTAGTAGTCTCTTATTACCCAAATAGTCTTTTGGTAGACTACTCTATCAACTATATATTTAGTGTGCTTCTTTCTTTGATAATCTCTCATTCCTAATATCCTTTATTTCTCTTTGAATTGTAATATATTCTTGAACCTCTTCTCCATTCCAATTATTTTCCCCTTTAAGCTCTAAATCTTTTGCTTGTTTTTCTAAATAAAAAAGTTTTTTATTTTTTTCTAAATTATTCATCAACCTCTATCCTTTCTATAATTCTTTGGATTTTAATATCATCATACATCCTAGATGCTTTAACTTTATGATATTCAGCTTGTGCTAATCCTAGATATTGTGTTTCTGATTCAATATCTGTTGGAGCATAAGTATTTCTAATACTTTGTTTTAAATATCCTTTTTTAGTACGCAAAACAAATTTAATCATAGCCAATTTTCCTTTCAGGTAGTTTAATCTCTACTCCTGTTTCTTCAAGAATAGTATCTCTTATATCTCTAAAGTCTAATCTTCCATCACTCATATCTTTAACAAGTGTTGATGAATATTCCATAAAGTCGCCTAACCTCTTTTTGCCAAATCCATATTTATCTCTTAATACTAGAATACTTATATAAAACATAATTGCTAAACTTACATCTACAGCCTCTTTTTTAATTCCTTCTTTAGCGTTGTGATTAAGTGCTTGCTGTAACTTCATCATTCTTTCTTTTTGTTTCTTTTTCATTTTTTACCTCAATAATATTTTTTTGTAGCCAATCATCTATTTTATTTCTGATTTTATTTATTTTATAACTATCTGCATGATTCCATGCTAGATCTTCTAATTCATCTAATAAGTCTTGTATACTCCTCATTGATTTACCTCTAATATTTCAATTTCAACTCTTTCATTATCTTTATCAATATAAAATTTATGACTTATATTTCCTATCTCTTTCCAACCGTCATTTTTAATAACTCCAGCTGATTGAAGTCCATCAAATATAAATTTTTGTCCTGCCATTATATTATCTTTATCTCTTTTTTTATTTTGGCAATACCAGGAGAAAATAAAATCTGCTTTTTGATTTAATTTTTTAATTTTGTAAATCTTACAATACCAAGCCACTAACTCTGTATACTTCTTTTTTTGTGCATTGCTTATTATTTTATTTCCTCTTGCTTGATATATAATTTCATTTAATCCTGGTAGCCTATGTGGAATAATTAGTTTCATCATTCATCCAGCATATTTAATTGATTATCTTTTACTTTAACTATTCCAAATTCATTTCCGATTTTAACTAGTTCGCAATCTTTAAATGTTAATCTATATGCATCTTGATAGTTATGTGATAGTTTTGTATTTGTATCAAATGTTATTTTTGGCTCTTTATAGCTAATTACATTTTCTCCTACAAAAGTATCTTTTTCAGTAACTGATAACTTTAACTTTAATGTTATTGTTGCTTCATCAAAATTCTCCGAATTTATCTGAATTAATGCTTTTTTTATATGATTATCTAAAGTGTTTAGTATAGGCTTAAACATTTCATCAGATGTGTTTATATAATTTTTCATTATTCAATCACCTCCGATTTCCATTTTATATCTCTTATAATTCTTCCAGCATTTTTATGTGATGCTCTTGGATAATACTTATATAAGATATTTTTTAATTCTATTTCTTCTAAAGAATATTTTTCATCAATCAACTGCCCAGATTTTTTAATATCATTCATAATTTCATAAGCCTTTGTATTAGATAATACTTTTGGAGTATATGATAATAAAGCTTCTAGTAAATCTTTTTCTCGTATATTTAATTTCATTATATTTCCTCTTTCAAATCCTCTTCCTTAACAAATATTCCATTAATCATCTTGCCTTTTCTTTTTGATATTTCCTCATATGCAAGCTCTACACATTCTCTTAATGTTGTATCTCTTTTTATTGCATAAAATGAAATAATAAATCCTAATATACTAAAATTATTAAATTCATATATTTCAGATATTTCATTTTCTGATATTCTATTTAATTCAAATGCAATTGCACTTATCCATTGCATTTCTAAAAGTCCACAAAAGTCTTTAACATTATTAATATCTCCATCACATTCAAATTCAATATAATTACTCTTAGCTATTTCTAATCTGTCAAATAAATCTAATGTTTTTTCTTCGTCTTTTGTGTGTAGCAATGTTCCTATTACTAAAGTTACATATACATCTCCTATACTATCTTTAATCATAGATAAGTCATCTTTACACATTGCTTTAATCAGTTCTGACATTTCTTCAATTGTTTTTAGTCTTTGTCCTGCAACTGTTCCTTTTTCATCTATTTTTCTTTCTTTCGCCCAATCTATTATATTTTTTACTAAATCTTTCATGTGTCTACTCCTTAAAATGGTATTCTATTATCGTCAACTGGATTATATTCTGCTGTGTATTCAAAACTATCAGTTTGGTTATGATCATCTTTATAGCCTTGAGTTTGGTCTATTCCGTTATTAGAATTTTTCCAATCAATAAATTCTGAATTATGTATTAATACATCAGTTGTGTATATCTTTTGTCCGTCTTTTTCATATGAGCCTGTTTGAATTGAGCCATTAATTATAATTCTTGAGCCTTTGTCTACAAATTTAGCAATATTTTCTGCTAATGTTCCCCAGCATACACAATTAATAAAATCAGCAGTTGGCATTCCTTTTGATTCTAGCTCTTGTTTTTTATCTTTTGATAAGTTTTTTTCTACAGCTATATTAAGTCTTATATATGCTCTATTGCTTCCTTGTAAATATCTTAGCTCAGGAGTTCTAGTTAATCTTCCCATTAATACAACATTATTCATTTCTTCTCCTACTTTTTATTTTTTACATTTTTAATTTTTTCATTTACTTTTACAAGTAATATTCTTGATTCGTTTATATCTCTTTTATTTGTGTACCATTTTTTTTGATTCATTCTCATATTTACTGATTTTTTTATTAATACTAGATTATTAATATCTAAATTAGTTTTATCATTGTCAATGAATTTAATCATTGAATCTTTAGGAATTTTCCCATAATGTTTTTCATATATGACATTGTGTGTAAATTTCCACTTATTTTTTGATATCTTTATTTCTTGATATCCATCTTTTGATATTCTTGTGCTTCCTATTTCTCTATAGTTGGCTGGCACATGCCCTTTTTTGAAGCTTGTAACATTAGTTTTACCTGGATATTTTTTCCCTTTATTTGCTGAAATCATACCTTTTTCAAATCTTCCCGTATTTCGAGTTAAACAACCTCCTGTTTTTAGCCTTAAACTTTTTATTTGAGATTCCGTTTTATTTAACCTAAATTTTTTATTAAATAACTCTGTTATCTCTTTATTAGTTTTGCCAAATGATACAGCTCTTAAATACTCTTTATGTTCTTCTGTGTATATTTTTTTCATTTGTTAGTTTCTCCCATGATTTTATTAAGAATTGAATCATTTGTTTTAATTCCATATTCTTGCTTAAATGTTTCAGCTTTTAGCACTAAATTAGCATTATCTATTATTTTTTCTGAAACCTTTGTTATGCTTTCTGTTCTTTTTATTTATTTTTCTAATTCTTCTTGAGATAAGTCTTCATCATTTAATCTTTCTAGTGCTTCAAATAAATATCCGTTTAAATCTTGTAGTGTGTTTCTCATATTAACCTCTTCATATTCTTTTTTATTTTCTTCAAAATTTACTTTTTTTACATATATAACTAAATTTCTGCTAAAATCAGTATCTAAATATAATTTTATTAATCCTAATATTATGAATACTAAAAATCCTATTATTGTATATTATGTTATTATTAATTCCGTCATTTTATTTCCTTTCTTTTTATGTGGATAACTTTTTTAAAATTTAAATGTGGATAACTTTTTATTGTTTTATGTGGATAACTTTTTTATTTCTTTTTTTCTTAACTTGAGATATATGCTCCAACCTAATAAGTCGCTATGCACCTCTTCATATCCATTTTCTTTATCTGCAATGTAATATCCTGGATATTGTTCTTCCCAATACGATAAATTTTTTTGATTTCCTACGATTGATTGAATTTTTTTCCTGGAGTATTTATAGTCATTTGTTCTTGAATATGGTCTTTCAAGATTTTGACTACTGCTCCATCTTCTCTTGTTAGTAGGTTGCTTAATCATATACCCAGCTATTGCAGCTAATCCATTATTAGGATCTGGTTGAAGTCTTTTAGGGTTAGCATATCCCATTCTTTTTTTATTTTTTCCTCTTCCTTTGCTCCACAATTCTTCTAATATATCTCTG
>NZ_JBFNFI010000020.1:0-32176 GCF_046035495.1 Helcococcus sp. KG196 | reverse complement strand
TTTTGCAATTTCCACAGGATATAAATCCCTCTCATCTATCACATCTACTGTAAGCTGTACAGCTCCTAAACTATCTGCAAAATGTCTGTATCTTAGTTTAGCCAATTTTTCAGCTTCCTCTGGGTTTTCTGCCTTTATTGTTCTTTCAATAACCCTGTGTTTAACGATTTGTACTTTGTATGCTTTCATTTCTTTACCTTTCTTTTGTGAAATTAATAAATTGTTTCGTCATTCAAATAAGTAGGTACACTTTTATGTGTACTTATTTTTTTTAATTTTTTACAAAATGCAAAATATGATATTAAATTTGTAATAGTACATAGTACTAGTGTTAAAAATATTTTCTCCATCTCTTTCCTCTTTCTTTAATTGTTACAAATTTTTCTTAATAGAATTAAATTCTATTATTTATTTAAAAAAATAATATTATCAATTGGCATATCATATGCATCTGAAATTCTTCTTTGTTTTTCAGGTGCAACACTTTCTGGATTTTTTTCCCATTTTATTAGTGTTGATGCACTAACTCCAATTTTTTTTGCTGATTGTCTTATTGTAAGATTTGCGTTAACTCTAGCTGCTTTTAGTGTAATTTTTAAATTTTCCATTTTAATTCCCTCCTAACTAATTACATAATAATAGAATTAAATTCTATTGTCAAGCTTTTTTTATAATTTAATTCTATTTTTTTAATATTTTGTTTTACTTTTCTATAATTATATTCTATAATTTGCTTAAGGAGGAGTTATGAAAGATATAAATTCAACAATAAGTAATAATCTTAAGGAATTAATGGATTCAAAAAAAATTAATAATAAAGAACTTTCTAAAAAACTAGGAGTATCTGAAAGTACTGTTGGTAAATGGTTACTAAAAAAATCCACTCCTAGAATGGGTGTTATAGAAAAAATATCCGAAATATTTAACGTGAATAAATCTGATATTTTAGAAGAAAAAATTGAATTAGAAAAAATAAAAGGTATTACATTATTCAATAGGGCAAGACAAATCCCTATAGTTGGTACTATAGCATGCGGAATTCCAATTTTTGCTGATGAGAATTTTGAAGGTTATTTTATCGCTGATTCATCTATTCGTGCAGACTTCGCCCTAAAATGTAAAGGGGATTCAATGATTGACGCTGAAATATATGATGGAGATACAGTTTTTCTTAAAAAAACTCCTGATGTTGAGAATGGGAAAATAGCTGCTGTATTAATCGACAATGAAGCAACACTAAAAAAAGTAATTAAAACAAATGATGTTATAATTCTTCAACCTTGCAATTCTAATAGCAACCTATATAAGCCTATTCTATTAGATGGAAAAGAAGATACAATGATATTAGGTGAAATGGTGGGTGTTTATCATCCTTACAAGAAATAGGAGAAATGATATGTTTAAAAATAAAAGTTTTTTATGGTGGATATTAGTTGGCTGGTGGATATTTTTATTATACATAATAACAATTGGTTGGATAATAGAACCTGTAAAATATTTTTCTAATAAAAATAAAAATATTCCTAAATATAATAACTTAAATTTAATAGTTGCTGGGACATATTTTAGAAAAAAAGAAATTGAAGAATTTATGAAAAAAAATAGCGAAAATTTATGGGATAAAATTTCTCCAAATTCTAGAACTTTATTTAAATATAAATCCATACGTAACTATTCTAATGTTGAGCTTATTAGAGAACCCAATAATGAATATGATTCTAATGCAATAGCTGTAATACTTGATGGATTTAAGGTTGGGTATATTTCTTCAAATGATAATATTCAAGTTGGTTCAATTCTAAAAAATATTAAAAATATTTCAGCTGATATAAATGGTGGTGATTTCAAAAAAATTGACAAAGATGGTGATTTAATAAAAATTTTAAATGATTATAATATTACAATACATTTAAGTTGTTAGAAAAAGAAATAGATCCTCTTTTTGAATATACTAAAGAACAATATGCAAATTTGTTAGGAGTTAATTAAAAAGTATTAGATTATATAGTGGATAATAAATAAAATAAAAAATAACGCAATTAAAAAACAAAAATTAGGAGGGGAAAATGTCAATTAATGCATATTTTGATGAAAGTTGTCATTTAGAAAATGATGGAATCAACATAATGATAATAGGAGGAATATACTTATATGATTATAATGTAAAATTAGTTTCTGAAGATATTAGAAAAATAAAACAAAAACATAAAATTCCATTTCATAGAGAAATAAAATGGACAAAAGTTTCTAAATCTAAATTTGAATATTATAAAGATTTAGTTGACTATTTTTTTGATAATGAAATGTTATATTTTAGAGCTGTAATTATTCCCGATAAATCTAAATTAGATCATAAAAAATTTAAACAATCGCATGATGAATTTTATTATAAAATGTATTATCTATCTATTATTAAGTTATTATCAATAAGTGATAAACTTAATATTTACATTGATATCAAAGACACAAACGGATATTCAAAAACAGAAAAATTAAAACAAATTTTGAACAAAAAAGCTAAAGATAAAACTAAAATTAATAAAATACAACAGATTAGATCTCACGAAAGTCAAATAATGCAATTCTCTGATTTATTTATTGGAGCATTAGGATATTTACATAGAAATTTAGACAAAAGTTGTTCAAAATTGAAACTTGCAAAACATATTGAAACTAGATCAAAGCAAAATCTAAAATATACTTCATTAATGAGTAATCATAAATTTAATATTATTGTTTTTAATGGTGGTAAAAATGTATAATTGTAAAAATCTAACACAAATAGTAACTTTAAATGACTATAATGGGAACTATTTTCAATATGAAACTTATTTATATAATATATTTAGAAATAAAATAAAAAATAAGATGCATTATAAAGGTAAGCCTATTTTTACAAGAAGACATCCTATGTTTAATAATAAAGAAGAAGCTTTTTATCACTTAACTTGTAGTCAAGTTAAAGGCGAAAGACTTTTAGATACTAGAAGATCTGAAAGATTACATTGGATTCCAGAAACTATAAATAATAGTCATACTGAATGCCCTGTTGAATGCATAAAATACTATGAAAAAAATAATAGAATTCATTTATTGAATGAATTAGATAGATATATAATAGTTCTTGAAGAAAGAGATAATTATATATTATTAATTACTTCATTTTATATTTCGGAAGAGCATACCTTAATAAAAAAAATTAAAGACTACAATACATATATTTCATCTATTTAAAAGCAAAAATCGGAAACCTAGGCGGTATCCGAAATCAGAAACTCCTTATACAACATGGTATATGAGCTAAATATATTATAACACAATATCAAATTATTTAAAGTACTACATATGGTATTAAATAAAATGTAAACTACAAGAAAAAAACACCCCTACCACTCTCACCTGGTAAGGGATGTGTAAATAGAGTATATTGCTATACACTTCTTTGACAAGAATATTATAGCATATACTCGTTTCTTTGTACACAAAATACAAGAAAGGAGTATTTTTTATGAAAAACGAAAAAGGATTTGGAAGTGTTTATAAACTTCCTGGAAAAAGAAGAAAAAAATATGCTGCTGTTGTAACAACAGGATATGTTGGAACCATTCAAAAAAGAAAATATATAGGTTACTTCAAAACGAAAACAGATGCCATAAATGCATTATCGAAATATAATTTAAATCCTTATAATTTAGGAGAAGCTGAATTAAGTTTCAAAGATTTATATGCTTTATTTTTTACAGTTAAACAAAAAACTGTATCAAAAGCAACATTAGATGGATACAATGCTTCTTATCAATATTTTAAGGATATATATAACAAAAAATTTTTAGATATATCTACTGCCGAACTTCAAAATATAATAGATAGCAATAAACATTTAAGTAAATCATCACTAAATAAAATAATAGGATTATTTAATGGTTTATATAAATATGCTGATGATGCTAAAATGCCTGTGTCTAAAAATCCTGCTAATTTAGTAAAAGTTATAGATTATTATAAAAAAGAAGAAAGAGAGCAAATAATATTTACGGATGATGAAATACAACGCCTATGGGAAAATGTAAATATAGTTGAAGGTGTTGATATTATTCTTATATTAATTTATTCAGGATTTAGAATTAATGAATTATTAAAAATGGAAAATAAAAATGTAAATTTAATAAATTTGACATTTAAAGGTGGAAATAAAACAAGAAATTCAATTAATAGGATTGTTCCTATTCATAGTAAAATTATTGAATTAGTTAAAAATAGATATGATAAAAATAAACCTTATTTAATTAATAATCTATCTGGCTCAAGAATGACATCAACTAATTTTAGAGCTCATCAATTTGAAAATATAAAAAAAGTTCTTAAGTTAGAAGATCATACTATTCATGATACTAGAAAAACTACTGCTAGTTTACTAAATCGATTCAACGCAACCCCAATTAGCATTAGAAAAATTTTAGGTCATGCAATGAAAGATGTTACAGAAGAAGTTTACATAAAACTTGATACAGAATATTTGAGACAAAATTTAGAGTTAATTACTATTTAATTTTGTATGTTATTTGTATGTTATTTGTATGTTATTGAAGTAAATTATAGCAAATTATGAAGCATATGTATAAAGAAACCCCCTTGAAAAATAGCTATTTCAAGGGGGTAAATAATTAATTTACTTGGTATGGTAATAGAGCGATTTGTCTTGCTCTCTTAATTTGTTTTGCAATTAATCTTTGATGATGTGCACATGTACCAGTAACTCTTCTTGGTAAAATTTTACCTCTTTCACTGATAAATTGTTTTAATGTAGCAACATCTTTATAATCAATATTATCTAATTTGTCTTTATCAAAAGCACAAACTTTTTTTCTTTGTCTAAATTTTCTTGCCATTTAGTTCTCCTTTAACTTATTAAAAAGGAATCCTCTTATCTTCAGTTGGATCAAAATCTGCTGAATACTCGAAATTATCATCAATTGGTGGTGTATAAGAGTCAGGTTGGCTAGGTTGTTGATTATTAGATTGATTTTGCACCGGTTGTTGTGCAGATGCTGAATTATTACCACCTTTCCAATCTAAAAATTCTACATTAGATGCTAAAACATCTGTTGTATAAACTTTTTGCCCATCTTTTTCATATGAACCTGTTTGAATACGACCTGTGACTAAAACTCTTAATCCTCTGCTTGTGAATTTAGCAATATTTTCTCCAAGTTTTCCCCAAGCAACTACATTTATAAAATCAGCTGTTGGTTGTCCTTTGGATTCCATCTCTTGTTTTTTTTCTCTCGATAAGTTTTTATCTACGGCTACATTTAATCTAACGTAAGCCATATTGCTTCCTTGTGTATATCTTAGTTCTGGATCTCTGGTTAATCTTCCCATTAACACTACATTATTCATTAAATCCTCCTTAAAATATTAGGACTCTTTGTTTACTACTAAATACTTAATAATTTGATCTGTGATTTGAGCTCTTCTTTCCAACTCTTTAATTATTGAAGGTTCTGCTTCAAAATTAATTAAAACATAATTTCCTTCTGATAATTTTTGTATTTCGTAAGCTAACTTTCTGTTTCCCCAATCTTCGATTTCACCTAATTTTCCGTGTTCATCGATAACGTCATATAATCTTTGTAAAACGTCTTTTTTTAGTTCTTCTTCAAGATTTGGCTTCAAAATAACTATCATTTCATAATTATTCATGATTTACCTCCCCTATGGTTTCAACCCTGCTGCTAACAGAGTAGAGAATTTTTTACTGATTAAGTATATCAAATAAAATAAAATTAATCAAGTTTTTCTCTATATTCCTTCATAATATATTCAAAAATATCCGCCGTTGTAGGTGGAGTATAAATTATCGCATTAGCTCCTGCTTCAATGGTTTTTTTTATTGTTTCTTCACTAGAGCCGCCAGTAGCAATTATAGGAAAAGCTTCACCTAATTCTTCTCTAATTTTAGCTACAAGTTTGGCTGTATTACTTCCCGCTGATACATTTAATATCTGTACTCCCGCCATTATCTTTTCTATATAATTATCTTTGTCCGAAACTACGGTAAGAATAATTGGAATATCTATGATATCTGCAATTTTTTCAATTGTATCTACATCCATAGGTGCATTTACAACTACACCATAAGCTCCCATTAATTCAGCTTGCAAAGCTATATTTATTGAACGACTTCCTGATGTAAGTCCACCTCCAACTCCTACAAATACAGGAACCATTGATGTATCCATTATAGCTTGACTTATTGAAATAGAAGGTGTAAACGGATAAACTGCAAATACTGCATCAGCATTTGAATTTCTTATAACGGCTATATCTGTTGTAAACAATAAAGATTTGATTTTTTTCTCTAAAATATTTATACCGCTCGCATTTTCTATTACTTCTGGCATAATAACCATTCTATTTCTCAACTCGTGTTTAATCTTAGGTATTTCTTTAAGTTTTCTACTAGATTGATTATAAGAATCAGGCTTTTCTAATTCTACCCCTATAAGTTCAGGGGAAATATTTAAACCATATTCTGCGATTATGTGGTTACCATGATCTTTAGTTTCTAAAGTCCTAAAATTATTTTTATTATTTTCTGTTTTTTTCTTCATACTCTACTTCCCTCTATAATTATTTATCTCAACAATATTATACTACATTTCAAAAAAATGTAACTGTCAACATTATTAAATTTTTGTATTAATTTTTTGTTAAAATATTGTATTTATACTTCTTATTAATTAAAATAGTAGTTAAGGATATATAAATTAAAATTAAATAATATAGATTTTTTACTATATTATTCAACATACAAGGAGGAATTATGAAAAATTTCAAACTTTTAGAAGAAAAATACTTAAAAAATGAACAAGCGAATGCTCTGGTTTTTGAACACAATAAAACACTGGCTAAAGTATTTGTCATGTCCAATAATGATGATAATAAAGTTTTTGGTATCGGTTTTAGAACTCCACCAAAAAGCAGTAATGGTGTATGCCATATAATAGAACATTCCGTATTAAATGGATCAAAAAAATATAAAACTAAAGAGCCATTTATGGATATGGTAAAAGGATCTTTACAAACATTTTTAAATGCTATGACTTATCCTGATAAGACAATTTATCCTGTTGCTTCAAGAAATGATAAAGATTTCAAAAATTTAACAGATTTATATCTAGATGCAGTATTTAACCCAAGAGTTAAAACTGATGAAAAGATATTTAGACAAGAAGGATGGAGATACAATCTTGAAGATGATAAATTAACATATAAAGGTGTTGTTTACAATGAAATGAGAGGTGCTATGTCCTCCATGGAAACTCAAGTTTACAAAAATATTTACGCTGAATTAATGCCGGATACAATTTACGCTTACAATTCAGGTGGAGATCCTTATATAATTCCTACTTTAACTTACGAACAATTTTTAGATTATTACAATGAATTTTATCATCCTTCAAATTCATACATTTTCCTATACGGAAATTTAAATTATGAAGAATATTTAAATTACATTGATGAGGAATATTTAAATAATTATGAATATAGAAGTGTAGATTCTAAACTTGCATTTCAACCAAGATTTGAATCTCCAAGATATGCTGTAAATTATTTAAATACAGCTAAAGAAGTTAAAGAAAATGAATCCTTTGTTTCATATTCAACATTAATGGGAGATGGAGCAAATTCAAAAGAAAGAATTTTATCAAGCATTCTTACTTCCGCATTAATTGACAATGAAAGCTCCAGTTTGCGTCAAAAATTACTTTCATCAGGAATACTTGAAGTGATTTTTTCAACATCTCAAACAAATAGAGAATCATCATTTTCACTAGTTGCTAAAAATATAGATGCTAAGGATAGAGATAAATTTGTTAAAATAATTGAAGAAGAATTAAATGAAATAATCAAAAACGGAATAGATAAAGACTTAATTTTATCTGAAATAAACGACTATAAATTTGATATTAGAGAAAAGGGAAATTACTCTACAAAGGGTATCCCTTACTTTATAAATGCTTTTGATTCTTGGCTATATGACAAATCACCAATCGAAGCAATAGATATTGAAGGTGATTTAAAATATATCGAAGAAAACATTGAAAAAGGAATTTTTGAAAAATTTATCAAAGAAAATATTTTAGAAAACAATCATAAATCAATAGTTACTCATATTCCTAAAGCAGGATTAAATGAACAAAAAGATAGAGACATGCTAAATTTCCTAGAAAAAATGAAAAAAGATTTAACACAAACAGAAAAAGAAAATCTTGAAAAGTTTAGAGAAGAAATGGCTGATTTTCAAAATAGAGAAGATACTCCAGAAGAAAAAGCGACAATCCCAATGCTTACAAAGGAAGATGTTGACACAAAAATCCCTTCAATTGACAGAGAAGAACTTAAAAAAGATTGTTACACAATCTTGAAGCATAATCTTCCAACATCAGGAATTGACTATATTGATTTAACTTTTGATATTGACCATATTACAAAACCTGAAGATATACTTTATGCAAATCTTTTAACGGCAATGTTAACAATGCTTGACACTAAAAATTATAATTATTCCGACTTAAATAAAGAAATTTTACTTTCTACAGGAGGAATAAAGGCTGACATTAATCAATTTATAGTTAAAGAAACAAATGAAATTAAGATAAAACTAATTGTGTCTACAAAATCATTTACTGAAAATATCGAAAAAGCTACATCTGCATTAAAAGAAGTTTTATTAAATACAAAATTTGACAATCATGCAAGATTAAAAGAAATTTTATTAATGATTAAAGCAGGTTCAGAAATGGGACTATACCAAACTGCTCACGTTAAAATGATGAATAGAGCCGTTTCAAATCATTTGGAATTTTTCAAATACAATGAGTATATAAATGGTATTGATTTCCAATTATTCATTAAAAATATTGTTGATAAAGATATAAAAGAAATAGCTTCAAAACTTGAAAACATTTACAATAAAGTATTTTCTAAAAATAATTTGATTGTAAATATAGCTTCAACATTTGAAAACTCAAATCTATTACCATCTATTGAAGAATTAGCAAATTCATTTGAAGAAAAGACATTCACAGTTTCTAAATTTGAATTCATTCCTTCAAAAAAATCTGAAGGTTTTGCGACTTCTGCCGATGTAAACTACGCATCATATGGTAATAAATTAAACATGGAGTTTGACTCAAAATTTGTTGTACTTAACAACCTTGTTTCAACTGAATTTTTATATACAGAAATCAGAGCTAAGGGTGGTGCTTACGGTGCAGGAATGACAACATCTCAAAGAAATAATTTTGCAACATACTCATACAGAGATCCAAACCTACAAAGCACATTAGAAAAATACAATGAAATCCCTAAATTCCTAGAAGAAACTCAATTAACAGATGAAGATTTACTTCCATACATCATTGGTGCAGTTGGCAAAATCAATCCTCCAATGACAGAAAATACAAAATCTTCATTCGACCTATCAATGTACATAACAGGTCAAACAATTGAAGACATTGAAGAAAAAATTGAAAATGCATTAAAAGCAGACATGGAAACATTAAAATCAACATCAACAAAATTAAGAGAAATCTTAGATACAGCTTCATTAGCCGTTCTTGGAAACAAGACAGTTATAGAAGAAAATAAAGAATTATTTGATGAAGTAATTGAGTTATAGAAAAAATAAAAGAATCCACGCTCGGCACTAGTCCTCAGACCTATCGGTCCTGCGGAGTTTGAAAAATAAAAGAATCCACGCTTGGCACTAGTCCTCGGACCTATCGGTCCTGCGGAGGTGCCTGCGTGGATTTTTTATTTTTTTATATCTTTTTATTATTTTTACTAAGTATTGTTTTGAAAATAGTTAAAATCACTCAATCCATTCAAAATTTTTCTTTCCTGCACCAATTTCAAAATGGTATTTCCCTATACCTGTTTCGATTTTTCCAAAATTTTCACTTTCAGAGTAAAGCCTTACTTTATTTTCATTACCTTTGACAACAAAATTTTGTTTGTTATATGCTGTCGGAGCATAAAGCAAAAACTCTATACCATCCCAAAACCACTGAGGAGCAATTCCATTATATGTAGCTATTTTTTCTGCTTTTTTACATCTATGCGGAAATCCCTGTGTTTCTCCATATCCGACAACAATAATTCCTTTAACAATTACCTCATCTGAATTATAATACTTTGATATATTCTTAGAATTATATGTCCCACCAATCCACCATGTATTTAATCCAAGAGTTTGAGAATATAACATAAGCTCTGTTCCATAGTAACCCAATTTTTCATCAAGATTAGGAGATTTTTTTCCGGCAAGAATAAAATAGTTCTTTACCCCTTTTGATAAAATAAATTTTGCAATATTTGAAAGACCATCTGAGCTTCCGGTAACTAAAAGAAAATCCAAGTTTGCAGATTGATTAATTTGCTTTATTTTATCATTTAACAATGAAACTATCTCGCCTGGAATAGCTTTACCAGTAAATTTTTTGACTGTATGTCTTTGTAAAACTGCCTCTTTAATAGTCATTTATTAATACCTCCCTATATTTGAATATTTCTATAAAATTTATTCCAATAATTATAACACTTTATTGATTATATGATACTCCCCTGCTCTATAAAAAGTCAACATTTTCACTACTAGCACTAAAAAATTATCGCAAATTTTAGAATTTTAATTTTGATGTGATTTTTTTAGAGCACATTTTTATCGCATTTTTAAAAAACTTCAATTTGTGGGTATTTTTGATGAATAATTTTTGAAAATTTTACTCAATTTCATTATCTCAATTTTCGAGATAGCAATTTTGAGATAATTTTTAACCGCATTTTTGTTATCGCTTATTTTAAATTTAATTTTTTGAGAATATTTTAAGCTAAATTTTTATTATCTCTTTTTTCTATTTTTAATAATTGAGATTAATACACCATTCGCATCAATAAAATAAAGAGTTTAACGCAGGCACCTTCGCAGCCCCATAGGAGCGAGGACTAGTGCCGTAAGTAAAAACTCTTTATTTTTTATTATTTATTATTTTTTTCTCAAAACTAAGTAAACTCCTAAAGATATAACAGCTAATATAATTACTATTATGCTCGCAATATCTAACATGCTTAAATTATCTTTCTTTTCGATATTTTTATCATTTTTCAACTCATCTTCTTTTTTAGTTTCTGAAGAAATTTTATCAACTGACTTTTTAACATCTTTTTGTTTTTCTGTTGATTTTTTAGATGTTTTGTTTGAAATATCTGAGTTTACTATTTCAGTATTATTAACTACTTTAATTTCTTGAGTTGTTTCTGAATTTAAAGATACATTTTTTGATATATTTTCATTTATATTTAATTTATCATTCAATTCAAATAAACTTACTTTTTCTTCATCATATGATAAAACATAATTTGATATTTTATCAGTATTTAATACTAGATATTTTTTACCACCTTTTTCTATAATTTGGTAGTTTTTAATTTCTTCTAATTTTCCATCTTTACTTAATGATAAAGATTTAAAGTTCTTTTTAATAACTGGAATATATATTTTAACTGGATAATCCAGCTTTTCTACATTCTTACCATCTATGCTTGCAGAAATATCATATCTATCAATTAAATTATCTTCTAAACTATCATATTTTTTAACTACAATTTTTAATGGATTCAATATTGAACTTTTACCTTCAAATACTATATCTTCCACTTTTTTACTAATATTTTCATCTTTAATAGAAATTTTTACATTAGTTTTATTTATATCATTTTCTAATTTAGTAGAATCCAAAATAGATTTTTTATTAATATCTTCAAGATTTTGACCTTGTTCTTTTAATTTTTCATCTATTTTAACCTGAGCATCTGATTTATTATTTTTTACACTCTCAGTAATTTCAGGTCTATCAACTTTTCTTACAATATATTGAACTTCGTAACTATTTTTTAAATAATCTGTTAATGTTAATCTAACAACATCTCCATCTTCTACTTTAACTTGCTTATAAAATTCCTTTTCGTTATTTCCGTACTTAGTATTTCCTGTTGCAGCTTCATTTCTATAGTTTACAACATGATCACCATTTACTAAAAGGGTATATCCGAACCCATTATCCCTAACCTTACCTTTTAATTCTATAAAGTCTTCGTAAGTTTCAATATAATTTTTCTCAATAGTTTTACCATTTTTTGTTTCAGATTCAACTTTTATAGTATTTTTGGTATTATCACTTAAGGTTAATTCCGGAAGAGTGTTGTCAAATAAAATTCTTACTTTTCTATCAACTAAAAGTTTTCCTTCTCTATCTTCAACTCTAACACTTACCGGATTAATTCCCTCTTTAATTTCTACTTTATAAGCAAATCTATTTCCTTTACCAACAGTGCTATTAATTATAGCTTCTTTACCATTTACAAACACTTTTGATTCAGAATTATTTGTATTTCCTGTTAATTCAAAATAGAACTTATCTCCTATTTTTTCAACTTTTTGAATTGCGTCTTTTTCCAAATTTTTACTGTTTAATACAATTCTGCTTAATACTTTTAATTCAGTTTCTTTTTCTGCGATTTCTGCTTCTTTAGAATTTTTAATATATTCAGAAATTATAACTGTTCTTTCAAGTCCTTTTCTACTTTTAATTTTATTGCTTGGAACTGCTAAATCTAGACCTTCTATTGTCTTACTTACTTCAATCTTACCTGCTCCTGGTTGTCTTAAGTTTAGAAAATCAAATGATTTTGATGGAGTAGCAAATGTATGATTAAATGAACCATCTTTATTAATTTTTATTTCATCACCTCTATTTACAGTAAATTTCAATTCCTGTGGAGAAAATACATTATCTGAAACTTTTCCCTTAAATGTTACTGTACCATCAGGATTTTTAGTAATTTTAAATTGTTTATATTTATTATATTTTTCTACTTCTTTTTTCAATTTAATATCATTTGTACTGATTTTTTTCTTTTCATTTTCCTTAATTTCTTCAACATTTTCTAACTTAATTTCCGGCTTCTCATAATCATAAATAAATTCTCCAAGTGAGACTGTTCTTAATAATTTATTATCTTTATCATATTCTTCAACAAAAGCTTCATATTTTCCTTGTTGATTTTCATTTAAATAAAATGATCCGAACGTAACTTTTTTATTTACAACCTTAAATGGTTTAATTTCTATTTTTTCCTTTTTATTTTTGAAAATCAATTTAATAGTTTTTGTTTCATTTAAATTTGTTGTAGCTAAAAATGATTTTTCCAAAGTTTTATTCATTTTAATATCAATAAAACTTTCCCATCTTTCAACTTTAAGTGGATTATCACCAAAATTATTAATTGTATATTTACTTTCATTATATGCGTAATCATAAGCATATATTTCAGCCTTTTCACTACTTACATTAGTAAATGGAACTTTTACAGTATATAATTTTGTTTTTTCATCATATGATGCTTCATATCTTTTTCGTCCAATTTTAACATATGTAGAAGATACTCCCGTTAAATCATCCACTTTGTATGTAATCTCTCTACCATCTTTTAAAACTTTATATTCTTTTAATAAATCTTTTTTAATATTAATTTTAGGCTTTTTAGTATCAACTTTAACAGGTAACTCTAAAGTTTGATATGCGTATTTATCAGATAATTTACCTTCAACTTTGATATAATATTGCCCATCAGATGTTAATTCAAATTTTCCAGTCTTCTTATTGTATATTTTACCATCCCATAATCCTGAGAAGAATGGTCTAGTTTTAAATAATTCACCTTTTTTAACTGCTTTATCGTAATCCGCAAGAGTTTGACGTCTTACATTATATTCTTCGCCTAAAACTCTAACTGTTTCTTTGTTAGAATTTAATACACTAAATTTCAAACTTGATACAGGTCTAAGTAAACCAATTTGAGGCATTATTACTTCTGCTGCATTATCATTATTAGGAGAAAATGAAACATATTTCGCATCTGGAATTCTATCTTTTAGAGCTAGTTTAGGTTTAATACCTAAAGTAACAACTTCTGATTTTCCAAATAATCCTTGTCCTACTGTTGAAAATAATTGAGTATCAGTATAATAAGTATTATTTTTATTTTCTACATTATACGGTTTATCAAATATATCTTCTTCATTCCAATTTCCAACAAATCCCATATAAGTAAAATGTATATTGGGTTGAGTTTCATCTTTAGAAATAAAATTTATAAAGCCTTCTACAAATTGATTTGAAACTTCGCTCGCATTTAATTTAACATTAATTTTTACAGTTTCCCCAGGTTTAATAGAAATATTTCCTTTATCAACACTTATATTCGCACTACTAAATACTTCTTTAACTTCTTTATTTATATTTACCGTAGTTTGCACTTTTGATGGTTTAACTTCAAAAGTTAATGTTTTATCACCATAATTTTTAGCATTTATTGTAAATTCTTTATTTCCTACAAAATCTCTTAAAGCTCCAGTAGGCTCATTATCTTCAGAATTCGTCAAAATTACTCTATTTTTTATTGCGTCATCTGTTTGGATTAATCCAGCTCCTTGTCTTCTTGGTGAGAATGGTAATTTATTTTCAAAATTATTATTTGTCATAATTTTTGCTGAATTTATCAAAGTATACTTTGTAAATAAAGCATAATTATCTATACCCGTCTTTATATCATTTTTTATTTGAGATAAAACAATAGCACTTGCCCCTGCAACATGTGGCGATGCCATTGAAGTCCCACTTGTCATTTTATATTTTCCATCATTTACTGTAGAATATACATTTCCTCCAACAGCTGTTAATTCCGGCTTAAAATCAAGATTTGATGTTGAACCCATAGATGAAAATACACTCATATCATCTTTTTTATCACTATCAACTTTAACTGGATCTTTTTCAAATTCTATTTCAAAATCTGGATTTTTATTAACTAAATCACGAATTTTTTCTCCCAAAGCTTTTTCAAAACTTGTAACAAAAATATTTTTATTAGCTCCCGTAATTTCCATTCCCGGCATTTCTTCATCAACATTATTAAATATTACAACCCCTATAGCTCCATTTTCACTAGCATTATTTATTTTTTCAGTAAAAGTAATTTTACCTCTTTGAATAAGTGCAATTTTACCTTTTACTTTTTCTTTTAATTTTTCAAAGTCTTCTTTTTGCCCTAATTCAACATAAACCATTTTATTTTTAGCTGATGTTAATTCTCCTTGTGCTATATTATACTCTTTTTTTACATTTTTACCATTTTCATTAAAGTTTACATAATATACATATTTACTATTATTTTCATAAGATGCTATGCTTAGTGCTTTTCTTGATGTTGACGGTGATGCAACAACACCAATATCTTGTCGTTCAAATTTATTAGAAATATTTTTAGTTTTTCTATTTTCAACAAATGCAGCCGTGTCATTACCTGCTGCAATTACAACTAGAACTCCTTTATCCGTTGCCGAATTTACAGCTCTTTGCACAGGATCATTATCATTCATAAATCCTGAAACACTTCCCAATGACATATTAATTATATCAGCTTTATGTACTATAGACGCTTCTATAGCAGCAATAATATCATCGTCTTTCGCTCCTTTTTGCTTTTTATCATTACTGAAAACTTTCATTGCTAAAAGTTGAACATCTCCAGCAACTCCTGAAATTCCTTTTTTACTTTCATCTCCATTAGCCCCTACAATCCCTGCAACATGCATACCATGATCAGATGCTGTACCCTTTACAAAATATGATTCATCAGCAAAATTATATCCATAAGGAACTTTCATAGTGAATTTAGTATCTTTATTTTTATCACTAACAAACGGTTCTTTAATTTTAGCTTTTTCAGGATTAGTCAATTTTTGCATATCAGGATGATTAACATCAATACCGGAGTCGATTATTGAAACAACCATTCCCTCGCCTTTATTTTTATAATTTTTAGTAGCTTCTAATACCTGAGTTAAATGTTTACTTGAAGTCATTAATGGATAATATTCCCTAGACTCTGTAATATTTTCAATACCTTTAATAGTTTTAAACAATGGTATTAAAGATTTCGGTACATCCGCAGAAAATCCATTAAATGCAACATTAAAATCCTTTTTCAACTTTACACCTAGATACTGATTTACTTTTGATTTTATAAGATCCTTATTTGCATCTTTTTTCAATTGAATAACAATTCTAGCCGTTTCTTCTTCAGGGTTACCTTTATTTATAACCCATTCTAATGGCATATCCATTGCATATGATTTAACTGGTAATGCAGTAAACAAAATTACAATAGAAAAAATTACTGATAATATTCTTTTTCTCCTCATATATCCTCCTTAAATTTTTAATTGTAATTATACTTTATTTTTCAGGAATAATCAATAAAAACTTTTAATTTATTTAAATTTTTGTATATTTTTTAAATAAATGAATAATTTTATTGAATTTCAATAAATTATATAGCATTATTTGAATATTATTCAATTTATGCATTTATTTTGTTTATATTCATTATTTTTGTATAAACTTATACATAATATTAATTTTATATTTTTTCACACTATAATTTATATTTTATGAATATATATACTGATTTTTATCGTTATTAAAGTAACAATTTAATATATAAAAAATTTCTAACAAATAAAAAAAGAATCAGAAATTTTACTCTCTAATTCTCTTAATATGTTGTTTTAACGCTATTTATATCTTATAGGTTTATTACAAGACGATTTTATTAAAATACTTACTTTATGTTCCCCAAGTCAAATCCCTGTTCTTTCGCTACTTGTAACAATTCTTGTCTTTTAATTTGTTGTTTCGTATATTTTGCAACTGCCTGCTCTGTAAATTTATCAACAGGTCCATTAGTATTTCTTAAATCATAATATTTTACCATTTCTTCATCATATTTTTTAAATACTTCATGATAATTTTCATATTTTTTGTATGTGTCTGTAAAAATTCTATTTTCATAATCCATTCTTGGCTTTAATTGTGGTTCTTGGTCAGGATACCCTATTCCCATTCCTATAACCGGAAATGTATGCTCCGGTAACTCTAAAATTTCCACAATTCTTCTGGCATCATTTAATATTGAACCAAAATATACAATTCCTAGCCCCAATGATTCTGCTGCATTAGCAACATTTTGAGCCATTATTGCAGCATCTGTAAATGATGAAAATAATCTATCAACGTCATTTGTATGATCTTCAGATGCATCTGCCTCTTGTAAAATTCTGTGATTTCTATAATTATCAGCAACAAACACCCAAAATTCAGGAGCTTCATTTACATATTTTTGAGTAGAAACTTCTGCTATTTGAGCTCTTTTTTCTTTATCAACAACTCTTATTATAGAAGCAGTTTGCATACCTATTGAAGTAGATGTTCTATTAGCAACATTGTATAAAGTTTCTAAAACGTCATCAGATAATTTCTCATCCTTCCACTTTCTAATTGATCTATGATTTAAAATAGTTTCTATAGTTTTATTAGTTTTCATAACACCTCCATTTTTTCATTTATACCCAGAATGTATTATTAATATCTACAAATTATTTTATTTGTTTTTATTTAATCTTCTACCCAAAATAAACTGTTCTAGATTGTGTTTATGATTATATTTTATAGACGAAAATTTATCTTTATCAATAATAATATCATTTATATCAATATCGTTTAATGCAGCAATTGCTACTGCATAGTGTATTACATCGGCTAATTCGTTTCCTAATTGAGACTTCAAGTCTTCATCCTCGACATGTTTTCTACCTGCCTTTTTATTTAAGACCTCTGCTACCTCACCAATTTCCTCTACAAGCTTCATAAATAAACTTTGATCATTTCCACCATTTATATAGTAGTCATATAAATATTCTTGAAGCTCTTCTATTAAAATTTTCATTTTGTATTCACCTCATAAAATTTAATTTTAATTTACCCTTTATTTTTTTTCTTCTAATCTTTTAATATAACTGTCATTAAGTTTTTCAAATAACATCAATTCCTTTTATTCGTTATTATAACATGAAATACAAAAAACCACTCTTAAAAAATAAGTTCCGATCAGACACCTCCGCAGCTCCTAAAGAGAGCGAGGAGCAGTGCCATAAGTGAAATCTCTTTATTTTTATCTCATTTTTAAATTTTTTATTTTTGTGGGTATAATTTTTCACTAAAAAATTATCGCAAATTTTAGATTTTTAATTTTGCGGGTATTTTTTTCGATCAAATTTTTATCGCTTTTTTAAGAAACTTCAATTTGTGGGTATATTTCATGAATAATTTTTGAAAATTTTACTCAATTTTATTATCTCAATTTTAAAGATAGCAATTTTGAGATAATTTTTAACCACTTTTTTGTTATCGCTTTTTTTAAATTTAATTTTTTGAGGATATTTTAAGCTACATTTTTATTATCTCTTTTTGTTATTTTTAATAATTGAGATTATTATATCATCCATATAAAAAAATAAAAGTTTACGTAGGCACCTCCTCAGACCATATCGATAAAAAATAAGTTCCGATTCGCCACCTCCGCAGCTCCCAAAGGGAGCGAGGACTCGTGGCAGAATCGGAATCTTATTTTTTATTTAGTACCAAACAATCTATCTCCGGCATCTCCCAGCCCCGGTAGAATGTATGCATCTTGGTTTAATTCTCTATCTAATGAAGCAACATAAATATCTACATCCGGATGAGCTTCTTGAATAGCTTTAACTCCTTCCGGAGCAGCAACTATATTTATTAATCTAATTGATTTACAACCTTGATTTTTTAATTCTGTGATAGCATCATTTGCTGAACCACCTGTTGCTAACATTGGGTCTAAAACAAAGATATCTCTTTCTTCAACGTCAGCCGGTAATTTTGCATAGTATGGAACAGGTTTTAATGTATCATGATCTCTGTACATACCAATGTGTCCAACTTTAGCACTTGGCAATAACATTAACATTCCGTCTACCATACCTAATCCGGCTCTTAAAATAGGAACTAATCCCAGTTTTTTACCTGATAATCTGTAGCCTGTTGTTTTTTCTAGCGGTGTTTGTAATTCAAATTCTTCTAATTCTAAATCTCTACATACTTCATAACACATAAGTTGCGAAATTTCAGTAACAACTTTTCTAAATTCATTTGTCCCTGTATTTACATCTCTAATAATGCTTAATTTATGTTTAATTAGTGGGTGTTCTAAAACTGTTAATTTACTCATTTTTTTTGCCTCCAAATATAAATTAATCTTCAATTTTGTTTACTCTATTTTGATGTCTTCCACCTTCAAATTCTGAATTTAAAAAATTATCTACTATATTTTTAGCTAATTCATCTCCTATGATTCTTGCTCCTAAGTTTAAAATATTTGCATTGTTGTGTTGTCTAGTTAATGATGCACTTAATGGATCTGAACAAAGTGCCGCTCTTATACCTTTAGCTTTATTACATGCAATATTCATTCCTATACCTGTTCCACAAATACCGATACCGTATTTAACCTCTTCAGAAATCACACTTTTTGTTAGTTTTTTTGCAAAATCCGGATAATCTACTGAATTTGCATTTTCCGGACCAAAATCTACAACTTCATATCCATTATCAATTAGATACTTCTTTATTGTTTCCTTTAAATCATATCCTGCATGATCTGAAGTAATACCTATTTTCATTAAACCCTCCTTACATTTTGAGAAGCCGACTTTTTAAGCCTATTCATAATGCTTAAACCATAGCCTTTTTCCTCAACACCTCTTATAACTACCAATTCAACACTATTTTCATCCATTTTTCTAAGAGAATCAAATAATATTTTGCCCATATATGACAAATCATTTTGATTTCCCATATATATTATATTTTCATTTTCAAATTTTCCTTTGTCATTTTCAAAAATCATTAATCCAATTTTTTTGTCCTGATTTTTAGATAAAATTTTTTTGACTGCTTTTCTAAAATTTTCATCATCACCAATTAATACTTGAACTTCTGCATTTGGTGCATAGTGTTTGTATTTTTGTCCCGGTGATTTTGGAGTTAAATTAATATTATTTAAACCTTCATCAATATAGACTATTTTCCAAAATTTTTCAAGTTTTTCTTTTGTATAATATCCAGGACGTAAAATTTTCGGATATTCTTCTGTTAAATCTAAAACTGTTGACTCTATCCCTATTTCACAGTCGCCACCATCTATCACAGCATCTATTCTTCCATCCATATCCTCAAGTACTGATTTTGTACTTGTTGGAGATGGCTTAGTTGAAAGGTTTGCTGAAGGTGCAGCAATTGGAGTTTCACACAACTTTATAAACTCTCTTGTAATTTCTTTATTAGGCATTCTGATTGCAACAGTGTCCAAACCGGCAGTCACTTCATTAGGAATAATTTTTGACTTTTTTAATATTACAGTCAAGGGTCCCGGCCATAATTTATTCAAAATTTCTAAATCAGAATCCTTCACATCTCTTGTCAATCTTTTTAATTCTGATATGTCTGAAATATGTAAAATTAAAGGGTTATCCATCGGTCTATTTTTAGCTTCAAAAATTTTTCTGCATGATTCGCCATTTAAACCATCTCCCCCTAGTCCATATACTGTTTCAGTAGGAATAGCTACCAACCCCCCATTTTTTATAATTTCTGTAGCCTCTCTTAAATTTTCATAATTTTGATTGTTTCTAAAATCAAAAATTTTTGTTTTCATAATTTCCTCGATATCTATAAATTAATATCATCCATATCTATATCTTCTAATTCTTTTGGATCTTCTACACAATAAAAACAAGGTTTATCTAAAATATATGTCGGATCAATATGGATATTAATGATTATCCCCATTTGATTATATAAATCCATTTCAACCTCATTTATAATTTTATGCATGGAATAAACATCTATATTTGCAGGTACTTCAACATGGCAAGAACCATATACCTTTCTTCTACCATATTCATGCAATTGTATATTATGAACTCCTACAATATATTTACCTTTTAGGATTATTTCAATAACCTTATCCATTGTCTTATCACTAATTTTTTTGCCTAAAAGCACTGTCCCCATATCAAAAAATATTTCAACTCCTGATTTTATTACTAAAATAGAAATAACTACACCAACATATCCATCAATATTTATATTTGTAAATTCAAAAAATATTATTGAAAATAGTACAATAGATGTTGCAATAACATCATTTAATGCATCTATAGCTACACCTCTATTTAAAGTGCTTTTTGACATATTTTCAGTTTTTTTGTTATAACTGTACATATAAATTTTAAGTAATATTGAAACAATCAAAATCACTATTGTAACAGGTTTAAAAATTATATCTTCAGGATTAAAAATATTTTCCAAAGATGATTTAAGCAATTGCAAACCAACAACAGTTACAAATAATCCAACCATCAATGTTGCAACATATTCTGTTCTACCATGTCCATATGGGTGGTCTTTATCTGCAGGTTTTCCGGACAAAATTGAACCATAAATAGTTATAATACTAGTTAAACAATCAGATAAATTATTCCAAGAATCACTAACAACAGATATAGAATGAGTTATAAGTCCTATCACAAATTTCATAATAAATAATAGAAAGTTTATAAACAATCCCATTATACCCGTTAATCTTATCAATTTATCTCTATTTTGTTTACATTCAAAATCTCTAGATTTTACATATTTATCTATAAAAAAATTAAACATTTTGCCTCTTTGTAGTATTATTTCATACTATCAATTAATTCTTTTAATTCGTCCGTCGTATCGACAATATAATCGGCAGATGTTGTTTCTAAAAAATCTTTATCTCTAAATCCCCATGTTACTGCTATTGTCTTTACACCAGTATTTTTACCTGTTTCAACATCAACTTCACTATCTCCAATATATAAAATTTCATCTTTTGAAATTTCTAATTTTTCAATTAATTCATTTAATACTAAAGGATTTGGCTTGCCGGGTTTTCCATCAACTAATCCCAAAACAATATCAAATAATCCATCTCCAACCAATTCTTTAAATAAAGGTTGCAATACTGTATCTGGCTTATTTGAATATGCTACAAGCATGTATCCTTCTTCTTTTAACTTTTTTATTAAATCAACAATTCCTACATATGGAACTGTTAAATATGAAGGCTCTGCATTATATCTCTTTGTATAATGAGCTAAAACTTCATCTATTATCTTTGCATCATAAATATGATTATGCGAAAACATTAAAGCCTGTTCTATTAAATATCTTGAGCCATAGCCTAAAGCTTTTCTAATATATTCCGGCTCATCAATCTTATAAAAACCCTTTTCATACAATGTTTCATTAACTTGATAAACTATAGAATCTAAAGTGTTTAATATTGTCCCATCTACATCAAATGCTATTAATTTCATCTTGTCTCCTAAATTCATATAATCCTATAGATGTTGCTATAGGAAGGTTCAAACTGTCTACATCCTTACTTTGAGGAATAAATACTTTTTCTCCAAATTTTTCAAAATCTTTTGGAAGTCCCGATCCTTCATTTCCCATCACTAAAGAATAAGGTCTTTTTACAACTTTCTTATAAATACTATCTTGATTATTCATAGAAAGCATAAATAAGTATAAATTATTTTTATGTAATTTAATATAATCTTCCATAGTATCAAAATGGCTTATTTTCACTTTAAAAAAAGCTCCCATAGATGCTCTTATAGTTTTTGGATTAAAAACATCTGCTACATTTCCAACTAAAACTAAATCATAAATACTAAATCCTACCATCGACCTGATTATTGTCCCTAAATTTCCCATATCAGAAATATTATGAAGAACTACATGATTATTTCCTTCAATTACATCTTGAGTTTCTTTCTTGAAAATTCCTATAACAAATGTATTATCTTTATCAGAAAGTTTTTTTATCAAATTTGAAGCAATTTCATATCTAATATTTTTTTCTTTTAATAAACTTATTAAATTTTCTTTATCCTTATATCTTTCATCAATAAAGACTATTTCAATATTTTTATCACTATTAATTAACTCTATAGTAGGAAAAGCTCCTAAAGTGTATGAATAATCTTCTTTTTTTGAATATTTTTTATATTTACGCATCTCTACTCCTTATATTATTTTATTAATATAGACGAATTTAGTCAATTAATAAAATAAAATATTTTACGCAAAACTTTTTCTTTATTGTATAATAAAATTATATTTCTATATACTAAAAAATAAAAAAATTAAGGAGAAATCCAATGAAAGATAGAAATTTAAGTTTACTTATGGACTTTTATGAATTAACAATGGCAAATGGATATTTTGTAAATGGATACAAAGATATAATTGCAAATTACGATTTATATTTTAGAAATGCTCCTGATAATGCAGTTTTTGCAATATCAGCGGGACTTGACACTGCTATTGAGTATATTGAAAATTTTCATTTTGATGATAATGAAATTGAATTTCTAAGAAATAAGAAAATGTTTTCTGATGAAT
This sequence comes from Helcococcus sp. KG196, assembly GCF_046035495.1. Lineage (NCBI taxonomy): Bacteria > Bacillati > Bacillota > Tissierellia > Tissierellales > Peptoniphilaceae > Helcococcus > Helcococcus sp. KG196. The sequence continues at coordinate 8,675 of NZ_JBFNFI010000020.1, read as the reverse complement.
TTTTGGAATATCTCAGAAACTTTAAATTTGAATGCGATATAATGGCTATTCCTGAAGGTTCAGTAGTATTTCCTAGTGAACCGCTAATGAGAATTAGAGGTCCATTTATACAGGCACAATTACTGGAAACAATGCTTTTGCTAATTATTAATCATCAATCAATGATTGCAACTAAAACAAGCAGAATTGTACGTTTTTCAGGTGGAAAAGCAATTTTAGAATTTGGTTCAAGAAGAGCTCATGGAGCTGACGCTGCAAATTATGGTGCTAGAGCCTCATATATTGCAGGTGCTGCAGGTACTGCAAATACTCTTGCAGATTATAAATATGGAGTACCGGCTTTAGGAACAATGGCTCACTCATGGATACAATCATTCGACACAGAATATGAAGCATTTGCAACATATGCAAAAACTTATCCAAATAACACAGTACTTTTAGTAGATACTTATGATACCTTAAATCAAGGAATTCCTAATGCTATCAAAGTTTTTAATGATGTATTAAAACCTATGGGAATTACCCCTGGAGGTATAAGGCTAGATTCTGGAGATTTGGCTTATTTATCAAAAAAAGCAAGGATTATGCTCGATAAAGCAGGTTATGAAGATTGCAATATAGTTGCATCCGGTTCTCTTGATGAATTCAAGATAAAAGATATTATTAATCAAGGTGGAAAAATAGACGTTTATGGTGTTGGCGAAAGACTTATAACCTCAAAATCAAATCCTGTATTTGGTGGTGTTTACAAACTTGTCGCAATTGAAAAAAATGGAATTGTAAAACCTAAAATTAAAGTATCGGAAAATATAGAAAAAATCACAACTCCTGGCAAAAAACAAGTATATAGAATTTATGACAATGAAACAAATATGGCAAAAGCTGATTTAATTACACTAGAAGATGAAATAATTGATGAAAATATGCCTTTAACAATATTCCATCCACTATATACATGGAAGAAAAAAACAATTAATAACTTTTATGTGAAACCTCTTCTTGTTCCTATTTATAAAGCAGGAAAATTAGTATATAAAAGACCAAATATGGAAGAAATTAGGAATCATTATAAAGCTGAAATTAATTCTTTATGGGAAGAATATAAAAGACTAGATTCTCCTCAATTATATAAAGTGGACTTATCCCAAAAATTATGGGATTTAAAAAATAATTTATTAAATAAAGCAAAAGATAATTTACAATATTAAGGAGTAAATATATGATATACACAGTAACATTAAACCCTGCTTTAGATATTATTTATACAGCAGATAGTTTAGAATCGGAAGGCTATACATACGCAAATAATACTCAAAAATTTCCTGGCGGTAAAGCCATAAATGTATCAAGAATGTTAACAAATATTGGAATTCCAAGTATTGCAACAGGATTTTTAGGTGGACGACCTGGTAAATTTATAAAAAATTGGTTTAAGGAAATAAATTCTGAAACACATTTTATAGATATAGAAGATGACACGAGAATTAATGTAAGACTAAGAACACCGGAAAAGCATATTACTATTGCCGGCACCTATCCATCTGTTCCAGAAGAAAAAATATTAGAACTTTTAACATATCTTTCAAAATTAAGAGAAGGAGATATTGTTGTAATGGGTGGATCGATTCCTTGTAATGTAGATTTTGAAATTTATAAAAGAATTGCTGAAATTTGTAAAGCAAATAAAGCAGAATTTGTAATTGATATTCCACCTAAACAAATGAAAGAGTTGCTTCCTTATAGGCCTCTATTAATTAAACCAAATATTGATAATTTAGCTAAAATGTTTGATTTAGAACAGATAACAAACGAAGCTGATATTATTAAATATGGATTAAAATGTATAGAATTAGGTGCTAAAAATGTTATAGTCTCAGTCGGTGAAGAAGGCTCTTACCTATTTAGTGATAACGCTAATTCATATAGATCTTATGGTATAGATGGTGAAGAAGTAAATTCATTTAATTCCAGAGATGCCATGATTGGTGGTTTTATAGGAATATATATGAGAAAACAAGATGTTATAGAATCATTTAGAATGGCTTCAGCTGCTGCATCAGCTACTGCATTTGTTGAAGATTTAGCGGATCATGATTTAACAATGCAAATATACGAAAAAACAATTGTTGAAAAAATTGAACTATAAAATAGGATTGAAAAAAGAGATAGAAAATATAAATTAATCAAAATTAGTACTTGCATAATAATTATTACAATAAATAGGCCCTAGACATTGAAATCTAGGGCTTTTTCTAGTAATTTACTAATTTTTTTATAAAGACTCTCTTCTATCTTAAAGTAGCCATTTATACTATATTTTTTCAAAATCTCTTTCAAAATTTACAACGGAAACAAATTTTCCATCTTCATTTTTTATTTTTCTAACTCTTTTATTAAAATCAATTCTTTTCATCCAAATAACATGCTTACAACTTTGACATTCTAACTTAAATTCTATTCCTGTTCTAAGAATTTTCCATTCATTTTCCCCACAAGCATGTCCTTTTTTTAGTTTTACTAAATCTCCTAGTATATATTGTAACATTATCCTACCCTAATCCTTGAAAATGAAATTTTTTCTTCATTAAATTCTTTTATAATTTCTTTTCTCAATGCTCTTTGTACATCCCATTGTGTACCATTTTGAACCTTTGTTGCTATCTGAATTTTATATCCATACATATCTAATTCATCTATTCCCAAAATTTTAGGCCTTTCCAACAAATTAAATTGTTTATAAATAGTATTAGAAGCTTTATTTATAGCTTTTTCAATAATTTCAAAGGGTTTATCATCTGTAATATATAAACTAACAGATGCTCTCATTCTATTTACTGAATTATTTATAACTATAGAAATTTTGCTATTAGGTATGATAATTTCTCTTCCATCTATATCTTCAAGTTTAGTAATTCTCATACCAACATATTTAACAGTACCAGTTAGCCCTTCAATAGTAACCAAATCTCCTATGTTAAATTGATTTTCAAATACTATAAATGCTCCAGTAATAACATCCTGAACAATCGACTTTGATGCAAAAGCTATCGCCATACCACCAATTCCAGCAACAGCTAATATAGACGTAGTATCTACATTAAATACATCAAATATAAATGTAATCATCAAGAAATATAAAACAATATTTATAAAGTTTTTTAAAACTGATAAAATTGTTTTTGCTTTATATTCATATTTTTGATTTATTACAAAATGTTTTGCATTAATATCTAAAATTTTATTTACAACCATTTTTATAATTAAAAATATTAAAATTATAAAAATAATCTTAAAAATATTAGATACTATTGTATTTTCCTCATATATTTGTGTGATATTGTTCAATAAATACATCTAAAACTCCTAATATGCCTCTATTTTTTCAATTCTATTATCATAAATTGTGTAAAATGCTTGATTGTTGATATACCAATTTTTTACATCCTTTGCTTGTTGTTCTATTATATTACCATTTTCGTAAACTTTAATAAATGAATTTCCAATACATACTATCGAATTTCTTCTAATAGATACAGCATCTGCATCTATTCCCAATTCCTTATCATCTAATTTATTTAAGGAAATATCATATACTTTTATTCTCTTTCCATCTGCTACTGCTATTTTTTGATAATCATAGTCAAATGAAGAAATATCTGTTAAAAATATTTTTTTCATTATACTATTTCCCTTAATTAAATAAATATAACTATTTGATATTAATATATTATTTTCTCCCGAAATGAATGCCTCTAAAAACACTTCGTTAATAGTAGAAGTAAAAAATTGAATAGTATCATTATTTTTTATCGTTATCGTAGAAGATATAACCCCATTATTTAGATTCATTTCAATGATAGCTTCCTTGCCACCTTCAAAAAAATATGAAACAGGATTCTTTAATTTTTCACTTCTTTTAAGCTCTTTCAAATTTTTATCTAAAATAATTACAGAATTATCATTAAATAATTGTATTTGATTATTTTTTATTTTCACATTTTTTATTTCAGAATTTATTTTTACATTATTTTTTTCTTTTCCATTATTTCTATCTAACATCAAAATATTGCCTTCTTTTTCAAATAAATATATGTATTTATCATAATAAGTTCCAACAATATTTTTTACTTCAACATTAAATATTTCTTTATTAGAATTAAAAGCTTTTAGTACATTTCCTTCAATTTTGTAGTATTTGTCATCCACAACTCCTACAAACTTACTATTTGTACTAATTTCTGCATCAAATGTTTTCACATTTGCTTTCAATGTATTAAAGCTATAAATATTATATACTATAAATAATCCAACTATTAATAAGACTAAAAGTATTCCCTTAAAAATAGAAAAGTTTCTAAAAAAAGAGTTACTTTTTTTTATTCTATTAATTCTCATTTTTTTTCTATTTTTATTAGAATTTCTTTCTCCCATAATTTCCTCTTAATAATTAAAAAATACTAATTAATGTAAAATATACCAACACGATAGCACCTAAAACTATTCTATAATAACCAAATACCTTAAAATCATGTCTTTGAATATATTCTAAGAATTTCTTAATAACTATATATGCAACTATAAACGATAAAACAAAACCTAATGCAATCAATCCCCATTGTCCACCTGTTAAGCCTGTTGTTTTAATAAGTTTCAATAATGTAGCTCCTAACATAGTAGGAATAGCCAAAAAGAACGAAAAATCTGCTGCTGCTTTTCTATTCAATCCTAAAATCATAGCACCAATAATTGTTGCTGCTGATCTTGATGTGCCAGGCCACATAGCCAATACTTGAAAACAACCAATTAAAAAGGCAGTTTTATACCCTATTTCAAAAACATCTGTATGCTTAAATATTGTTTTTCCTTTATTTTTATCTTCTAAAAATATAATTATTATACCATAAACGATAAGTGCTAGTGCTACTGGAATAGGCTTAAATAATAATTTATCAATAATATCATCCAATTTTAATCCTATTACAGCTGCAGGTATCGCTGCTATAACTATTTTTTTCCACAAGCTTACTGTTTTATTGTAATTAAACCAGTAGTATGCCTTATTAATTAACTTTTTAGCACCTGATAATTCTTCAATTTTTTCAGGATAAGATCCACTATCTAATTTTTTCTTACCAAATGGATTTAATTTATCAAAATAAATAGCAATAACTGCAAGTATCGCTCCTAATTGAATAATAACAGTAAACGCATTTGAAAAGTTTTCCGGATTTAATCCGACAAATTGATTAACTAAAATCAAGTGTCCTGTTGATGAAACCGGTAAAAACTCAGTAATTCCTTCAATTATACTTAATATAATTACTTTAATAATTTCTAACATATTTTCTCCTATTTGTGATAAGGTTCATTTCTCAAAATACGAAATGACCTATAAATTTGTTCCAAAAGTACAACTCTCATTAATTGATGTGGAAATGTCATTTTTGAAAAAGATAATTTTAATTGTCCTCTTAACTTAACTTTATTATGTAATCCATTTGACCCACCGATTATAAAACATATATCCGAATATCCATCAACCGTTATTTTCTCAATCTTTTCAGCAAATTTTGCAGAATCCATTTGCTTTCCTTCAATACAAAGAGGAATAACGTAAGCTCTTTCGTTTATTTTTGATAAAATAACATCGGCTTCCCTATCCATTCCCTCTTCAACCTTAGATTGAGAATATTTATTTGGCAATTTATATTCATCCACTTCTATTATATTAACATTTGCATAAGAACCCAATCTTTTTTGATATTCTTTTATGGCGTCAGTAAAATATTTTTCTTTAATATTTCCAACACATACAATATCTATATTCATATGTATTTTCCTCCCAAATCAATTACCCTTCCGGTTTTAAATTCCTCTGCAACCTCTATATCTATGTCTTTTTCAACATTTACCCCGATATTTATCAATTCATTTTTCATACTCTGGAGTGCTTTTTTTGAAGTATTATTTGTCTTACTTAAATGCCCCAAAATCAATTTTTCTCCATTCGCATTGACAATTTCCTTCATAACATTTGAGGCTAAATCATTTGATAAATGTCCGTATTCCCCTTTAATTCTATACTTCAAATCAATAGGATATGGACCATTTTCAAGCATCTCAATATCATGATTTGATTCCAATAATAATATATTAGAATCCCTTATAGAATCTACTATTAATTGAGATGTAATCCCCGTATCAGTAAGAATACTAATTTTTTGATTATTTTGGTAAAATATAAAAAATACCGGATCTGCGGCATCATGAAATGTGCTAACAACTTGAACATCTAAATCTCTAAAAGTAAAAAATGTATTTGATTTAAATACATTAATATTTTTAGGATCTACTTTTCCAATTTTATTCTTCATAGCAATCCATGTTTTCTCATTGGCAAGTATTGGAATATCAAACTTTCTACTCAATATACCCACACCTTTTATATGGTCAATATGCTCATGTGTAACAAATATCGCATCCAAATCTTCAGGTTTTTCTCCAATACTTTTTAATAATTCAACTAATAACTTACCTGTTAGACCACAATCAATAAGTATTTTAGAACTATCAGATTGTAAAAATATCGAATTGCCTGTTGACCCTGATGACAATGTGCATAACTTCATCATAACCTCCGTAATTATTAGTTTACCTTTTATAGAGGGAATTTTCAATAATAAAAATAAAAGAATTTTCTTACGTCGCTAGTTCACGACCTATGAACTAACCCCAAAAAGTTGTACTTAAAAATCAACTTTTTGTAGATATATTTTTTTCATGATAAAATATAATACAGAATTAAAAATAAAGACAGTTAAAGCATATTTAAATAATAAATGAGGATACGGATTTTTAACTAAAAAATATTGTCTTAATGAAAAAAGTTTTGCGTATCCACTAGTTCTCAACCTATCAATCTGCGAAAGTGGCTACGCAAAACTTTATTTATTTATAATACCTATAACCACAGGCATCTCTACATTTTTTTCACCGTTATCTAATTCAAAATACAATATGTACATAAATGGTCTGTCTAATTTCATGTCTACAATCTTACTTTCATCCGAAGTAGGAGCCGACTTTTCTTTTAAATTTATTTGTGTTTTAGATGTTGCCTTTCCACCCTGTTCATCTATTTTCATACTTGTAATTTGATCAATTAATGAAACAAAAATATTTTTATCTGATTCTTTTATATATGGAAAATTATTTTCGTTTTTATTAAAAATGGATTTAAGTCCCAAGTTCTTAATTGTAGGAATTAAATCAAATTTACTTTCCACTTCAAATTTAGGTATTAACCAATTGATTTTTGCTTTATCATTATATTCTTTATTTAAAATTTCTTTTAATTTATTTTCATCTTTAATCAGATCTTCTATTTTTACATTTTCATCAGGAAGCACAAATTCTATTTTAATAGAATTTTTAAATTGCATATTTGCCATTTGAAAATTACTACCTTTGTAATATTCTCCTATTTTTTTATTTTTTGACATAAAAGTTTTTTCTACTTCTGTAGCATTCGATAATTTAAATGGTAAATTTTTATTATCATTTTTATTAAATTCATTTTTCCATTTTGATTCAAAATATAAAGTATTAAATAAAGTAACTAATGTATCTTTTTCAGGTTTTATTTCAGGTTTTATCATATTTCTGGTCTTTTCACTAACCCATTTTTCCATCATTTTAGCAGTGCTTTTCTTAGATAAATCTTCAAAAAATACATCTGATAAATAATACTCTTTTGATCTATTTAAGAAATTTTTATTTACTAAATTTTTATCTGCTTCATTTATCCAAACACTATTATTTGTATCAAAAATTCCTTCATTATTAAATGTATTCAACGAAAACGCCAGTAAATTAAGATTATTTTCATTTAATTTTTCTCCATCTTGATTTAATAATTTCAATATTTCCGACTTAGATTTTTCACTCCCACCATTATATAAATTTGACATTGCATAATGTAAACTTAAAGGAGAAAATACTATATTTTCGTCATTTGAACTCTCTAAAAGTTCCTTAGATAAATTAAAAGAATAATTTTTAAAGCCTGATAAAAATTCCTTATTATTCCATTCATTATTTAATTTATCCTTAAAATATTTTTTCTTATCTTCAATTTTAGATGGTGACTTTGTTAAACTGTTATAACCACTACCAAAAATTGAACACGAAGTAATTGTTAATGTCAACAGTGATAAAACACCTAATTTAATCCATTTTTTCATATTTTCCTCCTATAAATTATATTTAATAATATTATATCATAAAAAAAGATAATCCTGAGAATATACTAAGAAAGATTTTTGAATATCTGCCCCTTCAAAACTCATAAATCAAAAAATGTTAGGGTGGTGCAAGCTCTTCAAAATCAAGAACTTAAGATATGATGGGGCTAAATATATCAAAAACATAATTAATTCGTCCCAGCAAAAGATTGATTTTTAATATAGCTAGGGTAGGTATTGCCCCCCTCAAAATCAAGAACTTAGGATATGATGGGGCTAAATATATCAAAAACATAATTAATTCGCCCCAGCATAATAAAAAATTGAATATAGCTGGGGTTCAGACACCCCCCTCAAAATCAAGAACTTAGGATATGATGGGGCTAAATATATCAAAAACATAATTAATTCGTCCCAGCAAAAGATTGATTT